>DATFKV010000381.1:0-2422 GCA_035268465.1 Cryomorphaceae bacterium
ATAGGTTCAACTGCGGGAACAATAGCTTCGTTACGGCTGTTTTGACGTATATTTGAGAACCATTTCCTAATAAATAAAAGACAATAAATAAAATGAGTGATACCGCGAAGATCATCGTTGATGATAAAACGTATGAATTACCGCTAATTCGGGGCACCGAGGACGAGGTAGCAATTGATATTTCCAAATTGAGAGCCCAGTCAGGAGGTCTCATAACCATTGATCCGGGTTTTAAGAATACGGGATCTACCAAATCAGCCATTACTTTTTTGGACGGTGAAAAAGGAATATTGCGATACCGCGGTTATCCGATCGAACAGTTGGCCGAAAAATCAGACTTTCTGGAGGTAGCTTATCTATTAATAAACGGAGAGTTACCGACGGGAGATCAAATGAGCCAGTTTTCCGGAAATGTTACCAAGCATACCCTGATCCACGAAGACATGAAGCGCTTCTACGAAGCATTCCCTTCAAACGCTCACCCCATGGGTATTTTGTCCTCCATGGTCTCGTCTTTAAGTACATTCTATCCGAATTCGCAAAAGCCCAATCGCTCCAAAGCGGATGTAGATATGACGATCACTCGCTTGATCGCCAAGATCCCTACCCTTGCTGCTTTGTCCTATAAATCAAATATGGGGCAACCCTATATTTATCCTGACAACAGTCTGAGTTATGTAGAGAATTTCCTTTACATGATGTTTGCCGTTCCAAGCGAGAAGTACGAATTAGACCCTGTTGTTGTCGACGCTTTGAATAAGCTTCTGATTCTTCACGCCGATCACGAGCAAAATTGCAGCGCCAGCACCGTGCGCATTGTAGGTTCTTCACAGGCCAGTATTTATTCTTCTATATCAGCAGGTGTTTCTGCGCTTTGGGGACCACTGCACGGAGGGGCCAATCAAGCAGTGATTGAAATGCTGGAGATGATAATGTCTGATGGCGGAAATCTTCAGAAGTGGGTTGACAGAGCAAAAGACAAGGACAGTGAATTCAGAATGATGGGATTCGGACACCGTGTTTATAAGAACTTTGACCCTCGGGCGAAGATCATAAAAAAAGCGGCTGATGATGTCCTGGAAAAGCTTGGAGTAAATGATAAAGCCTTGGAAATTGCCAAAAAGCTTGAAGAGGTCGCGCTTAAGGATGATTATTTTGTAGAAAGAGGGCTTTATCCGAATGTCGATTTCTACTCGGGAATCATTTACCGAGCAATCGGTATTCCCACCGAAATGTTTACCGTTCTATTTGCAATCGGCCGATTACCGGGATGGATAGCGCAATGGAAAGAAATGGTTGAAAACAAAGAGCCAATCGGCAGGCCACGCCAAGTATACGTTGGAGCCACAAAAAGAGACTACGTTCCAATTGATAAAAGATAAGAGTTGTAAAAATCTTACCATCTAAAACCACTGATTTCTCAGTGGTTTTTCTTTTTACGGTTTTTATTGCCCAATCGAAGAGGCCAAAGTATATTTGAAGTACACCTAGCTACTCACAATACAATGAAAAAGATACTCATACCAACTGACTTTTCCGACGGCGCATTTAATGCATTAATCCACGGGCTTCATGCCGCCCGAATATTGGACAATTCTTTGGAAATCATTCACGCCTATAGCATGCCTGCAACCGGATCTAATGTGATGGTAGATATTACTGATGTGCTCAAGAAGAATGCAGAGGAAGAAATGGAGAATCTGAAGAAGCGTGTGGAGGCCTTAGAAATCGCAAAGAATATAGAGATTACTTACGACACCGCATATGGTTCAGTAGTTGATGTAATCAACCGAAGAGCCCATGAAGACAATGTAAGTGTAGTAATGATGGGAACCCAAGGTGCCAGCGGTATTACCGAAAAATGGTTGGGAAGCAACACTGCTGCTGCCGCTCGAAATGTAGAGGTTCCTCTGCTGGCCATTCCTGCGGAACGACCCTTTAAAGAAATTGAGAGTATTCTCTTTTCTACTGATTTAAAGGTGATGGAGGATGCCGGAAGTTTAGAATTTGTGGCCAAATTGGCACGAAAAACTCAGGCGAACGTTAAGTTTTTTCACGTGAGAACTTCCGACGAAGAAGCTGATGAAGATGGCTACAAAAAACAAATCGAGAAGTATTTCACAGATGTCAATCCAACATTCTCTTTCACGCACAGTGAAAACGTCGAACAAGCAATTGAAGAGACCATTAAAAAGGAAAACCCTTCATTGCTGGTTGTCGTTCGCCATGAGTATGGCTTTTTCGAAAGTATCTGGCATAGTTCTATCAGTCGGCACATTATAAACAATGCCTCACTTCCTATTCTGGTTTTGAACGACTAGAAAATCGCAACGTATTAATTCTGTTAGTATTTAATAAAGAAAGGAGCCTGGCTGGGCTCCTTTCTTCGGTTAAACATTAAACAAACTAAACATTTAGGCTA
>DATFKV010000382.1:0-2234 GCA_035268465.1 Cryomorphaceae bacterium
GGAAGCAATACCCTCACTTCAGTTACGATTTCCTATTCCCTTAATGGTTCTTCTCTTGGTTCGGTCCAATGGAGCGGTACTCTGGTTACCGGAGCCATAGCTTCGGTTAATTTACCCGTTTTGAATATTGCCCAATCAGGGTTGTACAACTACCAAGTTACGCTGTCGAATCCAAACGGTTCGACGGATGAGAATACAGCCAACGATTCCGGTAGTGCTGAGCTGGAAGTTGCAATCAATGCCAATTCAGCTCAGCTGGACATAACCTTCGATTGCTGGCCAAATGAAGTGAGCTGGGAATTGGTTAGTGATGCCACCGGAAATGTTTTGGCGACAGGAGCCGGTTATCCGGGTGATGCCGATGGTACCACCATTTCTGAGATTTTCTGCCTGGCTGAAGGGTGCTACACATTCAATATTTTTGACTCTTTCGGAGATGGAATGAACGGATCTTCTTACAGCGGATGCTCCATCGATGGAGATTATCAAATAGTGGGTGATGAGGGTACGGTGCTCGTAGAAATGACGGCACCAAATGCCGATTACGGTAACTTTGCCACACATAATTTTTGTATCGATGGAGGTGGAACTGTGCCTTGTGAACTTCCTTATCCCGTAGTGCAAAACCTTACGACCGAGCAGCAAATAGACGGAGTGTGGTTGCAGTGGGATCCGATTCCAGGCTCAATCGGTTGTCAAGTGCAAGGCGGTTTAGCGTCGGCTCCGGGAATATCCACCTTTGTGGTTTTTGAACCTGATGCCAGCTCTTTCTTTGCTCCACAGGGTCAACTTCAGAATGGGCAAACCTACCGATGGAGAGTTCGATGTGGTTGCACCACTTCGATTGTGGGAGCTTGGTCGCCATTTGATTTTTTCGGTTGGAATGTAGCTGCAAAAAATTACGCGGGAGCTGTAGATTCAATGACATTATTTCCCAATCCTGCGAGCAACGAAATAAGCGTGAGACTGAATTCAGGTCAGTCAGGAACTTATATGGCCACTTTTCATGACCTTCAAGGGCGGTTGATAAAAACGAAACAGCTTACTATTGATGGCACTCAATTGCTAACTTTTGATATCAGCGAATTGGATGCAGGAGTTTATCTTTTCCAAGTTACAGACGGAGAAACCATTTATTCTGATAAACTGGTAAAACGTAAATAAGTTCATTACATAAATTGGAAAGGGCGGTCATCAGCCGCCCTTTTTTGTTTTCGGCAATTTCTTTTAAGAATTTGTAATAAGGGAATTTTTGTTCTTTGGGCTAGTTTGATTTACAGCTTGAATGCGATATATTTAAGAAGGAAAATAAAAGATGAAAAAGGTACTTCTGCTTTTAAGTCTTTTGCCTTTTATTTCCTGTGCTCAAGTTACATTTGTGGATGTAGCTGACCAGAAAGGAATAACTTATCAAGGCAAGACTTTTGGATCTTCTTGGGGCGACCTCGATGGAAATGGGTTTCAAGACCTTTTTTTATCCTGTCACGCCAATAGAAATGATTTGTATTACACAAATGACGAACCCGTACTTTATTTCTATGACGGAACGGTCTTCACCCCTACAATTTTCCCGGATCTAGGGCCGACGGCGACCATTTCTGAAGATGGTACACCAATAGTCGATTCCGGAACTGATTGGCATGGAAGTGCATTTTTTGATTTTGATCGAGATGGTGATTTAGATAAAATCAGCATGAGAGGAGGAACGGGGTCAAATGCGTTTTATTTGAACAACGGCGGAATTATCGAAGTGAATAATCGAGCCGATGATTATAATCTGGAGTATGTCCCTGCGTCGGGTAGAACTCCCGGCATCTTGGATATAAATCATGATGGTTTTACCGATCTCATTATAAATGCAATCGAAGAGTCACAAGGACCGAATGTTCCAAGATTGATGATCAATGAGAGTGCAGAGACATTTATTGATAAATCAACGGAATTCAACTTGATGTGGCCTGGCTCCGTGTTTTCAACAACAAGTGATTTTCAAGGTGATGGCGGTATGGATATCATTTCTCTTTCTTCGCAAGCAACCATCTATCAAGTTTTAGAAGGATCACTAAATATGGTCCAAGAGATAGGCTCAACTAAGACTTCCGATTTTTTAATTGAAGATTTGAATGGTGATTTATTGCCCGATATTTTTTCCGTTCGATCCGATAATAGGGTATATGTTGAAATGCTTAATCCATCGCTCATCAGGAGTAATTTTAGAATATCTGCCTCCGTCC
>DATFKV010000383.1:0-4142 GCA_035268465.1 Cryomorphaceae bacterium
CGGGCTGGAGCAGGTTGAAAACGACTACTTCACTACCGAAAAAATCAAATTGCGTTGGGAAAAAACGCAGAGTGATGTTTCAGATTCAGAATTTTCAAAATTCGGAACAGTGGGGGCCGTAGCCATAGATCAAGAGGGGAACATCGCAGCGGGCACTTCTACCGGCGGCATGATGAACAAGCAGTATAACCGCATTGGCGACAGCCCCATCATAGGCGCGGGAACCTACGCCGATAACAGCACTTGTGGAGTTTCCTGCACGGGACACGGTGAATATTTTATTCGTTTGGCGGTAGCCAAAGAAATTTCTGCCCAGATGGAATTCGGAGGGAAATCTTTGGAAAAAGCCGTTCAATCTACCCTTGAGAAATTGGAAAAGATGAATGGAACAGGTGGCGTGATAGCCATCGACAAGGAGGGTAAGATTGTGATGGATTTCAATACGGAAGGCATGTACCGAGGGTACAAAAAAGACGGCAAATCCGAGGTGAATATTTACGGCACCGATTAGATAGCCTTGAGCAGGCGTTGAATCAATTCCGAATCTCGATTCCGCGCATTTAAGAGGTCGCCCACCATGGCAGAAGCGGTAGGATTCCCTCCTGCCCCGGCACCTTTCAGAAGAACTGATCCCGAATACAGCCCCGAAATCACCGCAGCGTTCATTTCCAGATCTATGGCATACAGATCATCTTTAGCGGAAACCAAAGTAGGACGAATGTCGATGCTGAATTTCCCATCGCTTTCTTTTACTGAAGCCACCAGCTTTATCTTATTTTTTAATTTCTTGGCGTCCCGTATATCATCCAAAGTGACTGATCGAATGCCTTCTAATTTAATTCTACTGAACTCGGGCTTGCTTCCGTTCAAAGTATAGGCTATCAAGATGGCCTTGTGCAGGGTGTCATGGCCCTCAACGTCCGTGGTAGGATCAGTTTCGGCAAAGCCCTTTTTTTGTGCCTCTTTCAAGGCTTGATCAAAATCAACTTCGGCCTGATACATGCGCGAAAGAATGTAATTGCAGGAGCCATTTAAAATCCCTCTTACTTCCGTTACCGGTTCTGCCCGGAAGTGTTCCTTGAGTGTACGAATAATCGGAATTGCCCCACCTACTGCTGCTTCGTAAAAGAGTTTTCCACCCCCTTTTTCTTCAGCTCTTTGGAGTACAGTCAAGTTTTCCGCTACCATTTTCTTGGAAGCAGTTATGTATATCTTTCCCTGTTCCAATGTATTCAGGGCGTACGCCAATGAATCCGAACTGTGATTAATGGCTTCCAGAATAATGCCGACTTCTTCCTTTTCGATTAAATCAAAAGGACCGTTCACCCTGAAGTTTCGAGGTAAGTCCCGATGTTTCGAAGCATTTTTTATAGCAACTCCGATAATTTCAAATTCACTCAGCCGCCTTACTTGTTCGATCAGTGCTCGACCCACAACTCCTCTTCCTATTATTCCCACTTTTTGCTTCATCACTTAGATTTTATTATTCCACTGTTATTTTTCGTTTCACATTTTTCTTTACAAATGCTCGAAGGATTTCACTTAGCTTTTGGGTTTCGATCAGAAAACCATCGTGCCCTTTCTCAGTCTGCACGGTATGATGCTCCCCTTTCTCTACTCCTGAAGAAATCTCCTTCTGCTCATTTGGAGGAAAGAGGATATCTCCCTTCATGGAAATGCTGAGCACGGGCATGGTCAATTTTTTCAAAGCAGCCCCCATGCTTCCGAAACCCTTTGATACATCGTGGCTGTCCATGGTACGGCTCAGCCTGTGGTAGCTGATGGCGTTGAACCGCCTGGCCAATTTTTCTCCTTGATAAACTTGGTAGGATTGAGCGCCTGACTCGAAGAGCTCATCTTCCACCGTCCGTGGTTGGGAGATATTGTAGCAGTCGTAGTTTCTATACGAAAGCAAAGCCAAGCTTCTCGCCACCTTCATTCCGTTTAATCCGGCAGTCGGCTTATTTTCCTTCCAAGAGGGGTCGGCTTCTATGGCCATTCGCTGTGACTGATTGAAAGCAATTCCCCAAGGAGAGTGACGGGCGTTGGTAGCCAATAGCGCCAAACTTTCAAAGCGCTCAGGCTCTCGGATAGCCCATTGCAAAGCCACTTGTCCGCCCAATGAACCGCCGATTAGGAGACTAATCTTTCTCAAACCAAGTGCATCGGCCAATAGGGAAAAGGCTTTGGCATTGTCGCGCACGGTAATTAAGGGAAAATCGTGCAAATAAAGCTCTCCTTCCTTATTCGGATCTTTTGAAAGTGGCCCCACCGAACCATAGCAACTTCCAAGCATATTGGCGCAGATGATAGTGAAGTCATTTGGGTTGAAAAAATCCGTCTCACCGAAAAGCCCTGCCCACCAATCGAATGGATTATCATTGGCGGTGAGGGCATGACAAACCCAAACTACGGGGCGTGAATCGTCATTCAAATCACCGTAGATTCGGTAAGAGAGAGTCAGGTCAGGCAAGACCCGACCGCTCTCCGTCTTCCAATTTTTAGCTAGTTGTTTACTCTCTTGCTTCATTTCTTTGCCACTTCTTTCGCAAATGATCGCGATAGATTCAATGCATTTTCGAGGTCTCCGGTGATGTCGTCGATGTGCTCAATACCCACTGACACACGCAGAAGACCGGGCGTAACTCCTGCCGCCAACTGCTCTGATTCGCTAAGCTGATCATGGGTAGTCGATGACGGATGGATGATCAAAGTTTTCGAATCTCCCACATTGGCAACGTGGCTGATTAGGTTGAGGTTATCCACCAATGCATCGGCTTGTTCTTTTCCGCCTTTTACCTTGAAGCTCAGTACTCCTCCGAAACCATTTTTCAGGTATTTCTTGGCCAGATCGTGGTGCGCGCTCGACTCCAAGCCGAGGTAATTGACATGCTCCACTTCGGGGTGTTTTGCCAGCCAATGTGCAAGCTTTAGCGCATTCTCGACGGTTCTCTCCACGCGGAGTGATAAGGTTTCCAACCCTTGCAGCAATTGAAAGGCATTAAAAGGAGACAGTGCCGCACCGAAATCTCTCAGTCCCTCCACTCGGGCTCTGATTCCGAAAGCCACATTGGGAAGGCCAAGCGGATTTCCTTCACCGAAGGTTTCCCAAAATTTCAAACCATGATATCCGTCCGAAGGCTCAGAGAATTGCGGAAATTTTCCCGATCCCCAATTGAAATTCCCACCGTCTACCACAACGCCGCCAATGCTGGTGCCGTGACCACCAATCCATTTGGTAGCAGATTCCACTACCACGTTGGCACCATATGCAATGGGTCTGACCAAGAAGCCCCCCGCACCGAACGTATTGTCCACCACTAAAGGAATTCCGTAGCGCTCACCCAATTTGGCGAAAGCCTCAAAATCGGGCACATCAAAACCGGGGTTTCCGATGGATTCGATGTAAATGGCTTTTGTGTTTTCGCCGATGAGCTTTTCAAATGATTCGGGATCGTTGACGTTGGCAAAGCGTACCTCAATTCCCAATCGACTGAAATTGTTTTTGAACTGACTGTGGGTTCCTCCGTAAAGCGACGACGAACTTACAATGCTGTCTCCCGCTGCCACGATATTGTTCAGGGCAAGGAATTGTGCAGCTTGCCCCGATGATGTAGCCACAGCATTTGTCCCGCCTTCTAACGCGGCAATTCGCTTTTCGAATACATCAGTGGTTGGATTCATGATCCGCGTGTAGATATTCCCAAATTCCTTCAGTCCAAAGAGGTTTGCCGCGTGCGTGCTGTCCTTAAAACCGTAGGAAGTGGTTTGATAAATGGGAACTGCCCTTGCTCCCGTTGTTGGATCGATCTCTTGCCCTGCATGTACTTGGAGGGTCTCAAACTTTAACTCTTTCGTTGATGTGCTCATTTTGTGTTGTTTATGATTTGAAATTGGATATAGATGGGTATAAATGCAGAAAGCCCGGCTGAAGCTTGTGCTTCGCGGGTTCAGAAATAAAATACGTTCAGTAGTTCAGTCTTCGCTTAGCACATACAGAGGGGCATACAACACATCATACACATGATGGTCGCACACATTGTGCTGTTCTGAATGGAGATATTTTGCGAAGAATTTTTCATGGCTCTTTGAGCGGCTTCAAAGTTAGAACTAAATCTTTCTCATATACAAGCAGTTGGCGA
>DATFKV010000384.1:0-2318 GCA_035268465.1 Cryomorphaceae bacterium
AGAAGACGATATCACCTTGACGTTTGCTGCCGGTGCTCAATTTACCTGCATTTACTCAGCCAAACGAGACAAAGTCAAAAAGTTGGACACGATTGAGTCGAAGTAATAAGTGGCAATTCACCGGTCATTGTCTTAACTTCACTTTTTTAATCTACTCGTTATGTCACTTCGCGACTTATCCATTCTTCTGTTTGCCTGCCTCATTTTCACTTCTTGTGAAGAAGACAAATTCGAAAAATACGAAGGTATTTGGGATGGAACTTTCATAGGCAACATAGAAGGAACATGGAAAATTCGGGTTAAAGAAAATGGAACGACTGAAGGTGTGGCCTACCCTATAGATTCGGAGGGACGATCCTTCATATTTAGAGGGTCTGTTAATGAAGACGGCGAGTTGAGTATGAGTGCCACCGTTTTTGGCAGAATGATGATTTACGAAGCGTTTCTCACAGAAACCGATCTTTCCGGTTCTTGGTCGGGTGATGAAGGTAGTTTATCAGGAACTTGGTCAGGCACCAAACGCATACGAGAAGACCAATTTCCATATGGATTACTGCTCAATCCTTAGACATTTACAGCTCCCCTCGCTCAACCTTTTTATGGGGAAGAGTTTCTTTATTTTGATTGGCGTGGTAAGCTGAAGCTACCGCAAGCACAATGGCTCCTACAGCGGCAGAGATTCCTATCAGTGGAATTTCCATCCAGTGCCTTACGGCGATTGCTACCAATGCCCAAATCGCAACCGCGGCAAATTCTCTCATATTGCGGCTGAAGATCAAAAAAGCACTAAGCAATACCGTAATACCAATGAGTAAGACCGTCCAAATTTCTTCACTGAAAAGCGGAGAAAAACCGATAAAATTCAGGTAAGCGGCCACATTGGCAATCACTGCTACCGAAATCCAACCAACATACAAGTCGACCGGCCACCAGACCAGTGCCATGAACTTTACAGGAGCATCCCATTTTTCCATATCCAATCTCGAGACTGTAGCGATCAATGCGATCAAAACCAAAATCAATAGGATTGCGGAAATTAAGATATACTCATTTAGCCAAAACCAGAGCCAAGCCCCGTTTGCCAAATTGGCTACTATCAAGCCGGGAGTAGCTTGAGATACGCATCCGAAATTTCCTTTTTCAGTAAATGCGAGATAAATAAAATAAATCGCCTGAGCAGCCAGACTCAGATATATCAATCCCCATATAGCGAAGGCATAGTCTGCAGGCTCAAAAAGGCTCGAATACTTATCGCTGAGCGAACCTACGGTCTCCCCGTTAATGGCTCCCGTATTGGAATAGTAGTTCCATCCGATAATGAGAATCAAGACAACTGCATTTACAATCGATAGCACCTTTTTTTTCATAAGTCTTCTTAAAGGTCAAATTCTATTCCAATCATTTTTATCTTTCGCTCGTGAAGTACTTATTCGAAATAATGTTGGTCCTTTCTCTTTTACTTTTTGGTGTATCGATATACTACCTAATCCAAATTGAGGAGTTCAGTTGGGCTGAAAACAAGGTTGACATTATTTCAGCCTTCTCAGCCGGTCTTATAGCGTTCAACTTCGGCTATATGCTGAGAAAAAAACGGAAAGAACAAGTAGAAAATCAATCCGAAGAAAGGTAATATGACAGAAGACTTAGGTTGTATCACAATTCCATTGGTTCCCGGGCGCCGCGAACCCGGCGACAAGAGCGAGATGATCACCCAGCTTCTTTTCGGGGAAATATATGAGGTGCTCGAACTTCAGAAAAAGTGGGTTCTCGTGAGAAGTGCTTCCGACCAATACGAAAGTTGGATTGATCGAAAACAACACACGCCGATTGATAAAAAACCGAATTTTAACCAGACCATTCGTGCCGCCTTTACACCTATTTCCTCGGGCCATCAAATGTGGTTTATACCGGCGGGCTCGAAAGTGAACTTAGGAACGTTTTCTATTGGGAGTAAGACATTTTCGTTTGACGGTTCCAATGATCAGGCAAAAGCGGAACCCATTCGATACGCCAATCAATTGATCGGCGCTCCGTATTTATGGGGAGGCAAATCCATCTTTGGTATAGACTGCTCGGGTTTGGTGCAGGTGGTATACTCTTGCTGCGGAATTCAACTTCCACGAGATGCCTACCAACAAGCAGAAATCGGAAAAACGGTGGATTTTGTAGAAACGGCAAAACCCGGAGATCTGGCTTACTTCGATAATGAAGAGGGCCGAATTACTCATGTAGGTATCATGCTGGACGGTGAACGAATTATTCACGCCAGTGGGTCGGTTAGAGTCGACCGAATAGATCACGAAGGAATTTACAATAGC
>DATFKV010000385.1:0-3602 GCA_035268465.1 Cryomorphaceae bacterium
AGCCGCAGGCCTAAGGCATACGAACTTTGAATTTCCGCACCGATCAGGTTGCGCTCGACCGCTATCTCTGCCGCCTCCAAAGTCACGGCAATGAGGGCCGGCTCAGCCACCGTCGTAGAAAATCCCAGTAGAAAAGAGAAGAGCAGTAACCAAAAAACACTGCCTTTTTTAACCAGATCCGAAGAGAGGTTTTCACCGATGGGAAATAGACCTACTTTAAGGCCTTCTACGAAAAGTACTAACCCCAACACAACGAATCCAAAGCCTACCAAAACCTCCGCAAAATTGGGGAATGGTTGCTTCAATACGAAAATCTGAAAGAAAGAAACCACCAATACGATGGGCAAGAGGTCAATAAACGCAGCCTTAAATTTATTGGCGACTTTATTTATTAGCTTCAGCATTATTTCTGGTCTTCTAGGCGATGGTTCAAAGATTGCACATAGAAGGTGATTTACGAAAGATTTGCAGCAGAAAGAGGTCGCTTGATAATGTCTTGTTGCAAACAAGCACTCGCGAATGTCTTCCGCTCAGGTGTTCTACCTCTTCACCAACTTCAAGGAGCTGCTTAATTCTCCTTTTTCAAGACGAATAAAATAAAAACATGCCGTCGATCCCGAATACTTAATATCCATCAATTTAGATTCCGGCGGAAACCAATTGGCTGATTATGCAATAAAAGTCAAGTCAGCGTATCATGAGCTTTTTGTGTGCGACTTTGTTTTTATACCTAGCCGAAATTATGTACACACCCGGAGGTTGCTGAGACAGGTCCATGGGAACCATAAAATCAGAAGTGCGTTTGCTCTTGATAAGCCGTCCCTCAGAAGATCGAATGACAATATCCACTTTTTCTTCGTTCTCCGAAAAATTAACGATGAATTCCCCACTCGTGGGGTTAGGGTAAATGCGCCATTCGAAATCAATTTCCTCGTAATCGGTTGCACCGGGATTACAGTCCATCAAGATTATACTTATCTCGTCATACCTTGTACATCCTTGAAGGGTAACGGCAACCTCATAGTAGCCTGATTCGGTGACCAAAATTTCACTTTCTTCGCTACCCGTACTCCAGAGATAGGTGGCTCCATTTACCCCTGCGTTCAGAGACAGAGGATCCGAATCACAGGTAATCCAATTTGGGCCAAGTCCGAATTGGGGTACAGGACCGAAAGTAATGTCGATACTATCAGACTGAATGCAGTCATCATTGGTAACGCTCAAGAAATATGTTCCCGATTCGGTAACGGTAATTTCTTCTTCGGTCGAACCCGTAGACCACAAATATTCACCGTAATTGCTCTCCTCCAAAACTACTGATTCACCTTCACACAGGCTCAAATCATCACCAAGATCAAATGGTGACGGCATGTTGAAATAGACATAGATTTGATCGGATGCCGTACAACCTTGATTGTCAATTTCAAGAGAATATGGGCCAGTGTAAGTAACCGAAATATTTTGGGTGGTATCACCGTTCGACCATAAATAGCTTGCCCCTTCAATATTTAGCGGCGATATCAAATTCAAAGTATCGCCCCTGCACGCATCTATGTTTTCACCTAAATAGAAGAAAGGATGTTGAATAGATGTGTATTGTATGGTATCTGATCGTATAAAGTCTTCTTCCGTATATGTTACCCAGTAGGTTCCCGTCTGTGAGATCACGCGGAAGGACTGGTTGCCACCGTCTTGCCACAGATACTCTCCGTTGGCGTTGGGAAGATCGACAAAGAGCGCATTGGAACTACAAATTCCTGTGTCAGCTGGTAAGAGGATTTCTTCTCCAATAGTTTGTCCTGAAATCTGGATGAAGAAATGATCTCGGTCTGATACCGATGATAAGTTGCTTCCTGAAATAGAATTCAATGTCGACTCGGCAAATCTGGCTACAGCCATAACCACCCCGTCTCCTTGAGCGGTCACCAGTCCATCAGCATTAATTGAAGCTGTTCCCGACAGATTGACCAGCGTCCATTCGACTTCCTGTCCGGCCGTTTCGGGATAAACCGAAGCAAAAAGTTGCAAGGTGCCATTGGCTGCATTAATCTCATTGAGTCCACCGTCAGAAGAAACGACTACCGAATCCACCGGATAGAAGGAATTGGTCAAAATTAATCCTGAATCCCCAACCAGAATGAGTTCTTGCGTGCCAAAAGATTCGACACCATATAGATCAAGGTGGGTTCCAACATTTTCAATCGTCCAGTTGAATCCCGAATCCACCGACTTGGCAATCATGCCCGAATCTCCCACCGCGATTACGTTATTATCATCGATCATTGTGATTCGATTCCAAACGTAGTCGCTGGAAATACCGGAAGATGTGAAGGTAATCGTGTTCAAGTCCATTCGATATAAAGAAGAGGAGCTACTGTCTTGTGGGGCGTAAAAACCGATCAAGTCTTCGTTGAAATAGAATCCGGTTGCAGTAAAGTCTTCGGTGGCGGGAGTACTCTCGTTGAAATTAAATGGCCATCCCGGAGTTTCGTAAATGGAAAAAGTCTGAGCGGAATCGGTGCTAAAAAGCAAATTTCCATAATAATCAATACAACCTACGTATCGTGCTCCCGCACAATGGGTAGAATTGGTGTAGATCTGTGTATTAAAGACCGTTCCGAGATCGTACGTCTCAGTGGCGTCAGTGGATCTCAAAATCCAAGCAATCGTTCCGATATCCGCCAATTCTCCCGGCTCCAAGAACCAAGGGTCCGTCCAGTAATCGATTTGAGAGGTATCAACCTTCACCTCAGTGCGTTCTTCGCTGATAATGACCAGATTACTGTCTATGCCCACACTCACCCCAGCCCAGTAGGTGTAAACGGTGTTTTCGTCCGCCACGTCGTGGAGGGCATGACTAAAATGATAGAATAAATTGGTATCGTTAACTATCCCGATTTTCGTTATTCCATTTCCTGGATAATAATTGAAATCGGTGCCGTATTCTTCTTGAACATTGACAAAGTCAAAGACATTCGTGGGCGATTTTAAGAGCATTCCTGTAGCACCACCAACGAAAAAATGATCATCATTACTACTTACACAATAAAGCGCCGAATCCGTCCCCGAAGGAATGACCTCCCACTGGGCATTTGCCGAAAGGTAGAAAAATGCGAAAAAGAAAAAACAGAAATGTCTCACAAGTAAAATCTTAGAATAATCCCACAAGATAAGAACTTCGGCTTTTGGGTGCAATTCCCGTGTCGAATGGAGCGATGACTCAGGTTTCAATAACTTGGTGAACGTGAAACGGACAGGTGTTCCAAAATCAAAATGCTATAGCTAAGTTTAGCCATGCAAAAGCCCGAAGCCAACTACCAAAACATCAATCGCCAATCTTGGAACGACCGCGTCGATTCCCATCTGAAAAGCGAATTCTACGATGTAGAAGGTTTCCTAAAGGGCCAAACTTCTTTAAAGGAAATCGAGTTGCCCTTGCTGGAAGATGTGAAGGGCAAATCCATTCTCCACTTGCAATGCCATTTCGGTCAGGATACCTTATCGCTGGCGCGAATGGGCGCCAAGTGCACGGGGATTGATCTTTCCGACAAGGCCATCGTTTTGGCGAGAGAATTGAACGATCAGCTCCGACTTGATGCCAA
>DATFKV010000386.1:0-4662 GCA_035268465.1 Cryomorphaceae bacterium
GGATATTCTGAGCTTTGTTTGGATGGCAAAGACCACAAACAGCGAATTCCCATTGTCAATATTGAGAATTCCACCATTTCTATTAGGGTCGGTAATGCAAATATCGTATTCGCCCGATCCCGGAAATGTGTGCCGTTTGACATAAACATTCTCTTGCGAGTCCCGGTCAGGAAATGGATTGATTTGGATTCGCTCTAAACTATCTGCCGGGCTCCCGTCACCCCAGACAATCGGCAACCATGGCCTGTCTGCCGGCGCAGAAGTTTTTGTGTAAGTGAAAACTGTAAACTCATAGGTGTTACCGGAAACATGTCTGTAAGTAATTTCCCCTGCCCTATTATGAGTCGCATTCGCCATAAGCGAAAACAAAAGAGAAACGAGTACAAAGAGAATTCTTTTCACTTTCTGAAAATTCTATGATCTAAAAGTAGCAAAAGAAGAACGAATTAAAGTGCTAATCTATTCTCCCTCATCAAAAATTACGCCCGGTTGCTCAAGTAGTCATCAGCTGGAAAAAGTTAGTTTTGTGTTCCCAAAAAGAAATTGATGCCTCCAGTTTATAAAAAGCTAGTCAAATTAACGGGCAAAAGCCCCATTTGCTTTTCAGGAACCCAGATACCCGAGAGTATAGCCGATATTATTACAAGTGATGGTGAAAAGTCCCTCAAGGCCAGATTCTCAAAAGGACAAAAAGTGAGAACCGTCAGCGACGACAAACTCTTATTGATTCAAGGTGCACCATTGGAAAGCGGAAAGAACAAGCCGGAACAGCTACGTCAATTGGGAGCTTCGGTTTGGGAAGAATTATCGAGGCAGAGATTAAAGGAAGTTGAACTGACAGGCGAAGGCGCTGTTTTCATTGCCATGGGGATGGCTTTAAAAGATTATCGATTTGAAATTTACAAAAAAGCAGCCAACCCCTACTCGTTAGATAAGGTTTCGATATTATCATCTTCCAACGAGGAAATCAAGGAATTGACCGGACTGACAGAAGCCATTTTCTTCGCGCGAGACTTGGTCAATGAGCCGGCAAATATTCTGACTGCCAAAGAGCTTGCCCAAAGAATAGTGAATGCCGGCCAAAAAGGAAATTACAGCGTGGAGGTATTGGGAAAATCCCGAATCAAATCCCTCAAAATGGGTGGATTGCTCAGCGTCAACCAAGGGAGTACGAAAGAACCTACTTTTTCCATCATTGAATACAAACCAAAAAATGCCGTCAACGACAAACCAATCGTATTGGTAGGTAAGGGAATCGTATACGATACCGGCGGACTGAGCTTGAAGCCAACGGCCAACTCCATGGACATCATGAAGTGCGATATGGGAGGAGCCGCAGCCGTGGCAGGGGGCATTCACGCAAGTGCCTTAAACAATCTCCCTCTACACATCATAGGGCTCATCCCGGCAACGGATAACCAGCCGGGACCGGATGCTTATGGCCCCGGCGATGTGATCACCATGTACGACGGGACCCAAGTGGAGGTAATGAATACGGATGCTGAAGGTCGTTTGGTCATGGCCGATGCATTGGCTTATGCCAAACAGTACCACCCTTCATTGGTCATGGATTTGGCTACCTTAACCGGATCGTCCATGCGAGCAATTGGAAATTATGCCGGAGCGACAATGGGTACTGCCGATGAGAAAACGAAAAAAACTTTGATCAATGCAGGCTTTGATTCGCACGAGCGTTTGGTAGAATTCCCACTTTGGGATGACTACGATACGGACTTGCACAGCGATATTGCCGACACCCGTAATTTAGGCCCGACACCGATGGCCGATGTGATTATTGCCGGAAAATTTCTTCAAAAGTTCACCGATTATCCATGGATGCATATCGACATTGCCGGGCCTGCATATCTGCCTTCTTCAAGAGGCTATCTGCCAAAAGGGGCGACCGGTTTCGGTGTCCATTTACTTTATGAATTCTTTAAAAAACTGAGCGCATGAGTACGGAAAAAATACGCGTAGGTATTACGCTCGGAGATATGAACGGGATTGGCCCCGAGATTATCCTCAAGACAATATCTGATAATAGACTTGCACAAGATTTAACGATCGTCGTTTACGGTTCAAATCGCGTGCTCAATGCCTACAAAAAGGAATTGGATATCGAGCAATTTTCCTTTCACGGAATAAAAGATGCGGCCGATGCCATCCCTAAAAAGGTAAACCTCGTTTCGTTAACCAAACAAGAACTTCCTGTTTCTCCGGGTGAAGTGACTGAAATAGCCGGCAAGCTGGCTTTCATGTCACTGGAGGCGGCGGTGAAAGATCTGGCAGGAAATAAACTGGATGTGCTGATTACCTCACCCATCAATAAGAAAAACATTCAGCAAGAAGGTTTTGACTTTCCCGGCCACACCGAATACCTGGCAAAGTACAGCAACGTAGACCAAGCTTTAATGCTGATGTGCTCAGAAGATCTTCGAGTAGGAGTCGTGACGGGCCATATCCCACTGAAAGAAGTGAGCGAGAAAGTCACCAAAGATCAAATTGTAGCAAAGCTAATCGCGATGGATAAATCGCTAAAGATGGACTTCACCATCCAAAAACCCAAGATAGCCGTATTGGGACTTAATCCGCATGCGGGCGACAATGGTTTGCTGGGCATGGAGGAAAAAGATGTTATAGGTCCTGCAATGGCGGAAGCAAAGGAAGAGGGTGTTTTCGCCTTTGGCCCCTATCCCGCTGACGGATTTTTTGCAGGCAATTCATTCAAAAAGTTTGACGCCGTTCTGGCGATGTACCACGATCAAGGACTAATTCCTTTCAAGTCAATTGCGGGAGAATACGGCGTGAATTTTACAGCAGGACTGCCTATTGTTCGGACTTCGCCTGCTCACGGAACAGCTTATGACATTGCCGGGAAAGGCGTGGCCAACGAGCAAAGCTTCCGACAGGCTATCTATATGGCATGCGATATTTATAGAAATCGAAGCGAAAACAGACAGCTTGCTGCGAACGCGCTGGAAGTGAGCAAAAAAGAATAATCGTTCTCCTTTTTTGTTTGTTCAAAATTTATCTACCTTTGCCGCCCCTCTATGGGAAAGGTCATGAAGGAGTACGTAATACCCGTATATGGTTTAAAGCCGGGGATTCACAATTACGAATTTGAATTGAACCGATCGTTCTTTGAATCCTTCGATAGTGAACTGCTTGAAAATCCGAATATTCGGGTCAAGCTATTGCTGGAGAAAACATCAAATATGATCATCCTGAACTTCAGTGCCGATGGGACTGCTGAAGTTCCGTGTGATCGTTGCGGTGATACAATGGAGTTGTCTCTGGAGTGCACCGATCAGGTAATTGTAAAGTACGGCGATGAAAAACCGGTAGATATCGATGATATTATCGTTTTGTTGCCCAACGAGCATGAACTGGATGTTTCCGGCAGAATTCATGAAATGTTGGTATTAAATATGCCACTGAAAACAGTCCATGAGTCACTGGAAGATTGCGATCAAGATGCGCTGAGCAGACTGAGCGGAAACGGAGGAAACGAAGACAATGACATAGACCCAAGGTGGGAAGCATTAAGAAAATTGAAGTAATAAAAAACAAGGCGAAATGGCACATCCTAAACGGAAGATCTCCAAAACGAGAAGAGACAAACGCAGAACACACTACAAAACCTCTGCTCCCACTTTGGCGGTTGACAAGACCACGGGCGAAGCTCATGTTTACCATAGAGCTCATTGGTACGAAGGCAAACTGTACTACAAAGGTCAGGTAGTAATGGAGAAGGCTGAAAACTAAGCCTCACTAAAGAATATTGACTGAAATCAGCTCGACCAGGGCTGATTTTTTTCGTTAATAACCCTCGATAGAGGCCCCGCCGAGCAGATCGATAAGTTTTCTACCTTTGGCGCATTGTAAAATTTACCTGCAACCCTTATGAGCAATACAAAGGCTGCAATTACCGCCGTATCAGGTTACGTTCCCGAAGATAAATTGACGAACGCCGACCTCGAAAAAATGGTCGAGACGAACGATGAGTGGATCAGGGCAAGAACCGGGATCGAGGAAAGAAGAATTCTCAAGGATCCCACTAAAGCCACCAGTGATCTGGGCGCAGCAGCCGTAAAAAAACTGCTCGACAAAAGTGGCGTTGACCCTGAAGAAGTAGACATGCTCATTTGTGCTACTGCCACCCCCGACCATTTATTTCCCTCTACTGCAAATATCATTTCGGACAAGTGTGGCTTAAAAAACGCTTGGTCGTATGATCTGATGGCAGCTTGCAGCGGGTTTATTTATTCACTTTCTACCGCTTCCCAATTCATCGAGACGGGAAAGTACAAGAAGATTATCGTCGTGGGTGCTGACAAAATGAGCTCGATTATCGATTATGAGGACCGCACCACTTGCATCATTTTTGGTGATGGAGCAGGTGCTGTATTGATTGAGCCCACTGAAGAAGAATTGGGAATTAGAGATTCTATTCTACACAGTGATGGTAGCGGCCGAGCCTTTTTACACCAAAAAGCAGGCGGCTCGTTGAATCCGGCTTCTATTAAAACGGTCGAAAACAAGGAGCACTTCGTTTTTCAAGAAGGAAAGACGGTATTTAAGTTTGCCGTGAGCAAAATGGCCGATGTTGCCGAAGAAATCATGAAACGCAACCATCTCGAAAGTGAGGATGTGAGCTGGTTG
>DATFKV010000387.1:0-3304 GCA_035268465.1 Cryomorphaceae bacterium
ATTCACGAGTCAGTTTGGTCACGTCTATCTCGATCACCCGATACTTGCCCAGCGTATTGTCGGTGAGCGGGTTTTGCATGTCCACATACCCCGAAAGCTTCAAGTTCTTTTTGTCAAAGCCATCGGTATTGGCAATGATGGTTCCGCCGATTTTTAGTTTCCCCAAATTGGCCTTGAGCGCAGCCGCGTTCATCACCACCAGGACATCACAAAGGTCGCCCGGCGTGAAAATCTCGATGCTTCCGAAATTGAGTTGAAAACCGGATACGCCGGCTATCGTTCCTTGCGGAGCGCGAATTTCTGCCGGGTAATCGGGAAAAGTACTGACATCGTTGCCAAAAAGTGCGCTGGTATTGGAAAACTGACTTCCCGTCAATTGGATTCCGTCACCTGAGTCACCCGCAAAAAGGATGGCCACATCTTTTCGGCTCTCTTTATTGTATTTTGCTGTTTTGAGTTCTTCCAAGGAATGCTAGAATTGAATGTTAAGAGAACGAGATTAAAACCTATTTGGCTTGCAAAAGGTTGATCGCCTCTACTGCTTTAATTTCGGGAGCTGCCTTTTTGATGCTCTCCTCTACGCCTGCTTTGAGGGTCATGTAACTCATAGAACAATCCTTACAAGCCCCGTGGAGTTCGACACGTGCAATCAGGCCGTCGGTAATTTCTACCAAGGTGATGTCGCCGCGATCGGCTTCCAAAAAAGGTCTGATTTGCAAAAGGGCTCCCTCTACTCGTTCTATCAAATTGTCCATAATCAGCAGCGTAATATTTTGAATTACAAAGTTTTGAATCAGTTCTTTCGCTTTGACAATTCGCCCACGAAATTACGAATTATTTGGCGAAAAGCATCTCCTGACGGGGTCTCCTCCTGAAGTACTGCAGGCCGCCCTGCATCGCCCGATTCGCGGATCGATTGCACGATCGGCACCTCTCCCAGAAAGGGTACTTGCAGGTCTTCTGCCAATCCCCTTGCACCTTCTCGACCGAAGATATAGTATTTCCTGTCGGGTAGTTCGCCCGGTGTGAAGTAAGCCATGTTTTCGATGATTCCCAAAACGGGCACATTGATGGCGTCGAGCTTAAACATGCCGACGGCTTTTTTGGCGTCAGCCAAGGCAATGTTTTGCGGAGTGCTTACAATAACGGCCCCTGTGAGCGGAACCACCTGAACCAAACTCAAGTGGATATCGCCCGTGCCCGGAGGCAAATCGACGATCATGTAATCCAGAGGTCCCCAGTATGCATCGCTGAACATTTGATTGAGCGCTTTGCTGGCCATAGGTCCTCGCCAAACGATGGCTTGAGAGGTATCGGCAAAGAAGCCGATTGACAGCATCTTCACCCCGTAATTCTCTACGGGCAAGATGTAGGTCTTCCCGTCGATCTCTTTGGTCTTGGGCTTTTCGTCTTCCACATCAAACATGATGGGCATGGAAGGCCCGTAAATATCCGCGTCGATTAATCCCACGGAATAGCCTTCTCGGGCCAAGCCCGCGGCCAGATTTGCGGCGACGGTAGACTTTCCCACCCCGCCTTTTCCCGATGCTACCGCAATGATATTCTTCACTCCGGGAAGAATTTTGCGTTGGTCGGGACTTCGGTCTTCTTTGCTAAGGACTTTGGTCGAAATATCGATCTGCAGCTCCTTGCCAAAATTTCTTTCGAGGGCAAAGCGACAGGCATCTTCCATGCGTTTGCGGCTGTGCATCGCAGGGCTCAAAACGTGAAGATCAAAAGACACTTTGCCTTCGCCTACCTCGACGTTTCGCACGAGGTTTTCACTTACAATATCTTTCTTTAACTCGGGCTCCATCACGTTCCCGAGGATTTCGAGTACTTTTTCTTTAGTCAATTCCATTTTAGTCTAAGCTCAATTGTTTAGCAGGATCCCAGAAGTGTATTTCGAACTCCGAGATTTGATCTTTTTCAATTTTTATTCCTTCCGCCTCAAGCCTTCTTTGCATTTCATACTCATCACCGAAATGGTGTTTTCCGGTAAGGAGACCTGAGCGATTCACCACGCGATGCGCCGGAACGGGCTCGGGCAAGGTATGCGAAGCATTCATGGCCCAACCGACCATTCTCGCCGAGCGAGCCATGCCCAAATATTTGGCTATCGCTCCGTAGCTCGTAACGCGCCCGAAGGGTATTTGTTTGACCACTTCGAAAACCAGTTCGAAGAAGTCTTTATTCTTTTCAGAAATCTTGGTAGTGGCTGTCATTCAATTTGAATCTGAGGTATTTGATTGTCTTTCCGATGGCAAGCCATTTTTTCTCGTAAAAGGTCTTTACCGCCAGTATTTCTTGCTCTTCTTCGTTGAATTCATTCCATCCTTTTCCGTAGATGTCAGTGTTGGCTTTCAAAAGTTGATGACCGCCCTCTTCGATGGTTTCAAGAGTGGAATCATAGAAGATTTGGCTGTCGGTTTTTACGTGAATCAAGCCATCCTTCTTCAATAACTTTCCATAGCGCTTTAGAAAAGCCCACCCGGACAGTCGCTTGGTTCCTTTCTTGTCCTTAACTTGAGGATCGGAAAATGTGAGCCAAATCTCGCTGACTTCGTTGAAATCAAATACGAAATTGATGAACTCAATTTTGGTTCTTACAAAAGCTACATTTGGAATCCCTTCTTGCTCAACCGTTTTAGACCCCCTCCAGATTCGGGCGCCCTTCACATCCATCCCAACAAAATTTCTGTGAGGGTACTTTCGGGCCAAGGCCAGGGTGTACTCCCCCTTTCCACAACCGAGCTCAATGGTGATCGGGTTATCGTTGCCAAAATAAGAAGCCCATTTTCCCTTCATTTCAAAGCGGTCTTCGAACAGAGTTTCTTTTTCCGGCTCAAAGACGCAGGACTGTCTCTTCATTTCATCAAACCGACGTAACTTATTCTTCCCCATGTTGAATTGAAAGGTGCAAAAGTAGCCATTGCGCTCGGTTTGACCAGTATATTTGAGGGGTGGATAATAGAGTTCTTTATGCGGTATTAAACTGGGGCTTGGGTCATGCTACGCGGTCTGTGCCCATCATTGAATCTCTTTTGCACTTTGGAGGAGAAGTTGAAATCACGTCATCGGGAGGGGCGCTCAGCTACCTGAAAAAGAGATTCCCGTCGCTTCGGTTTCACGCATTGCCCGACAGGGAAGTACTTTACTCCAAAAAAGGAGCGCAAGCGGGACTGCTGAAAAGAGCTTTTGTTCAGTCGACCATTAATAAAGATCAAAACAAGTTTATTCGAAAAATCGTCGTCGAAAGGAAGATCACTCATCTCGTTTCCGACAATGTTTATGGCGCCTATGA
>DATFKV010000388.1:0-4794 GCA_035268465.1 Cryomorphaceae bacterium
AACTTCCAAAGAACGCTTTTCATTGTCTCTTAGTATCCCAACTTCTATCTCATCGCCCGGACGGTACTTACCTACTTGCTCTTGCAGCTCAGTTACGCTGCGCACGGGAAAATCCTCAACTGAAACGATAATATCTCCTTCTTCCAAACCTGCCATTTCAGCAGCTCCCCCGGCCAATAGACCACGTATGTAAGCTCCTTCGCTGACTTGAATGTTCTCCTCATTTCTGAGTTTCGGATCAATATTGCTGATATTTACACCGATATAGGCTCGCTGCACTTTTCCAAATTCCAAGAGATCGGCGGTGACTTTCTTCACAATGCTCACCGGCACGGCAAAGCTGTATCCACTGTATGAACCTGTTCGAGAAGCAATGGCCGTGTTTATACCAATTAGCTCTCCTCGACCATTTACCAGCGCCCCTCCACTGTTGCCCGGGTTTACCGCTGCGTCTGTTTGAATAAACGATTCCAACGGAAATGTTTCGGCACCGGGGTCGTAATCCAGTATGTTTATATTTCTGGCTTTGGCACTAACAATACCTGCCGTTACGGTAGAAGTCAGATTAAATGGATTTCCCACCGCAAGAACCCACTCGCCGACTTGAAGTGCATCACTGTCTCCCAAAATAATGGAAGGCAAAGCATCGGCACTGATTTTCAATAATGCGATATCAGTACCGGGATCACGACCAACCAAAGTTGCTTCGAAAGTTCGATTGTCGTTGGTCGTAATTTCGATGGTCTCGGCATTTTCAATCACGTGATTATTGGTGACGATGTATCCGTCATCGCTAATAATGACTCCTGAACCGGAGGCCCGTTGCTGTTTTGAAGAATAGGGTTCTCCACCAAAATAGCGACTCCATGGATTGTAGTATTTCTGAGCCGCAGAAATTGTTTTTACATGTACTACCGCATCCAAACTTTTATTGGATGCATTTACAAAGTCCATACTCTCCAATGGAATGGATGGACTCGAAGTGTAGTTGGTAAGTCTAAATTCTGTTCTGGGCTCTATGTTCGTATCGAGAGTGCCTTCGTCAATTACAGTTACGTAGGTTCCTAAGGCCACGAAACCTCCGAACAATGCTGCTACCGCTGTCTTTATCGTTTGCTTCATTAGATTCCTTTAAGTTTATGTGATTATAAACAGGTGAAAAGCGATATTTCTTTTCTCTGTTTTGTTAATTCGTGTTAAGCTATATCCTTGTGCACGTGCACTGTGTGGGCAATATATGTGCCAAAGGATGGAATCTGACAATTTAGGATTTTGACAGTCCTCAAAATGACATTTTTTCAGAAGGTGTTCGGAGGAGTGGAATGCAATTAACTACTACTTTTGTCAATCGATTATGCGTATACCTTTTGTGAAATGCAGCGGCACCGGAAATGATTTCATCTTGATCGATGATCGAAATCGATCTTTTCCCGAGAATGATACTACTCTCGTTCAAGCCATGTGTGACCGCCATTTTGGAATTGGTTCGGACGGTTTAATGCTGTTGCGAAATCACTCCGATTGTGACTTCGAAATGATTTTTTATAATCCTGACGCCTCTCAAAGTTTGTGTGGCAATGGCAGTCGTTGTGCTGTTCGCTTTGCCAAAGAGCTCGGTTTGACTAGGGAGGAGGGCACCTTTACCACCACCGACGGTTTGCATTCATATCGATTTGAAGAAAATGGGGAGGTGGAAATAAGTATGAGTGATGTGAGTTCTGTTAAGAGTTTTGGCGGCATGGATTTCGTGAACACCGGATCTCCACATTTAATTATCAACCGAGAAAACCTTGATTCAATTGACATATTGGATGAAGGCAGAAAATGGAGAAAGGATCAGAGATTTGCCGAATCGGGTGGAACCAACGTCAATTTTGTTCAAGATGTCGATTCCAATACATTGCGAATTCGGACATACGAACGAGGGGTAGAGGCAGAAACCTTGAGCTGTGGCACGGGGGTGACGGCCGCAGCGTTGGCAAAAAAGAAAAGTGAGCCGGGAATACACCTCATTACCGTCAAAACGGAGGGAGGAACACTTAGGGTTGGTTTTTCGAACAGTGAGAACGGGTTTTCAGCTATAAAACTAACAGGTCCCGTGCTTAAAATTTTTGAAGGAGTTTACGATGTTGGAGAATGAACGAATAAGGTTGCGTGCGCTGGAAACGACGGATGTGGATAAGCTTTTTATCTGGGAAAATAATCGAGCAAACTGGCGCGTTTCTCAAACTTTGACACCTTATTCGCGACACGTTTTGATCGATTATGTCAACACGGCTTCTGATGTGTTTACAGATAAGCAGTTGAGACTGATTATTGAAGAGAAGGAGTCACAAACTGCAATCGGAACCGTTGATATTTTTGATTGTGATTTTAAGAACAAACGAGCGGGCGTGGGAATTCTGGTGGCCGAGCCCGATAAAAGGAGAAAGGGTTTCGCCTCGGAAGTGATGGAAGTACTGCTGCCTTATTGCTTCAAAACCCTCTCCATGCATCAAGTTTACTGCAGCATTTTTACAGATAATTCTGAGAGTATCAAACTGTTTGAAAAATTTGGTTTTGAGAAAGTTGGAGTTAAAAAGGATTGGACCTACCACCAGGGGAGGTTCTATGATGAAGTATTGATGCAGAAATTCAATAGCCAATGATAAAGAGAATAGTTCTTGCGGTTGTGACTATAGGGTTAGTGGTAGGAGCGGTAATAGGCTACTATGCATACAGAATGCTCTATGGTCCTGCGCTCGACCTCGAAGATGAGCGTGTCGCGTTTTATGTCAAGAGCGATTGGGATCAAAAGGATGTTTTGAACTCATTGAGTGAAGCAACGGGCTTGCGTCATCCTGATTTTGCTGAGAGACTGATGGAGAAAAAGAATTACCGAGGGGATTTGGTAGTGTCCGGAAAGTATACATTGACATCTGATATGGGATTAAATGAACTTATCGATCACCTGAGAGCGGGTAATGGCGAAGAAGAAGTTCAGGTGACTTTCAACTCGGCAAGAAAGCTTTCTGAGCTTGCCGCTAAAGTTTCGGTAAATATTGAGGCAGATTCGGCGCAGATAGCCGAAAAACTCTCAGACCCTGCCTTAGCGTCTAAGTATGGGTTTAATTCTGCCACATTCATCAGTATGTTTTTTCCCGACACCTATCGAATGGAATGGGATACCGATGCCGACGAATTCGTCGGAAGGATGGCAGAAGAGTACAAGCGTTTCTGGACTGCGGAACGCGTACAAAAAGCGAGAAATTACGGTCTTTCACAAAGTGAGGTCAGTACGTTGGCGAGCATCGTTCAAGCCGAGCAACAGGTCCATCCCGATGAGAGAAAAGTGATAGCGGGATTGTATCTGAATCGATTGAGAAAAGGAATGCGTCTGCAGAGTGATCCGACGGTGGTATACGCAGTCGGCGATTTCTCAATCAACCGAGTCTTGACCAAACACCTTTCTACCCCAAGTCCATATAATACATACATTCATGCGGGGCTTCCTCCCGGTCCGATTAATATACCTTCGAAGCAATCAATAGACGCGGTGCTAAATGCCGATGAGAATCGCTACCTCTTTATGTGTGCAAAGGCCGATTTTTCGGGCTATCACGCCTTTGCCACAAACTTGAGTGAACACAACCGCAATGCAAAAGCTTTCCAAAAGGCATTGAATGACAGGAATATTTACAAATAGTATCCATTTTCCGGTAGTTCGAAATAACAAAACAACCTTTTGGATGAATTGCTGTTCTTGTAGTCGAACTTAAGCACCATGAGATT
This sequence comes from Cryomorphaceae bacterium, assembly GCA_035268465.1. GTDB lineage: Bacteria > Bacteroidota > Bacteroidia > Flavobacteriales_D > Cryomorphaceae > JAKVAV01. Next base: position 3,772 of record DATFKV010000388.1, read on the forward strand.
ACTTCTTGCCTTCACAGCCTTAATGGCCGCGACGTCGATATACGGCCAGTCAGGTATTCTGAAAGGACGTGTGATAGATGAATTTACCAACGAACCCGTGCCTTTCTCCAATGTAGCACTGCAAGAGACAGCCTACGGAGCCGTATCCGACATAGACGGGAATTACGAAATCACCGGAATCGAACCCGGCTTATACAATGTACAGGCTAGCTTCGTGGGGTACAAGACCAAAACGATTTTTGAAGTCGAAATCTTCGCGGCAAAACCAACTGTTCTCGACATTCCATTGGAAGCCGGGGCAACTAATCTCGCAGCCGTCGAAATCACCACGGAAGTTTTCGAGCGAAATGCAGAGAGCCCCGTTTCGCTGCAGCAAATCGGTACAAACGAAATTCAGCGAAACCCGGGAGGAAACCGTGACATTTCCCGGGCGTTGCAAATACTACCGGGTGTTGCCTCTTCTCTTTCATTTAGAAATGACATTATCATCCGGGGTGGAGCACCAAATGAAAACAGATTCTTTTTGGATGGCATTGAGGTGCCCGTCATCAATCATTTCGCTACTCAAGGTTCTTCGGGTGGGCCGGTGGGTATACTGAACGTGAACTTTATTCAAAACGTTGATTTTTATTCAGGCGCATTTCCGGCCAACCGAGGGAATGCGCTCAGCGCTGTTTTGGAGTTTACCCAAAAAGATGGAAATACCGAGGGTTTAAAAGGAAATTTCACCTTGAGCGCAACGGATGTTGGCCTCACACTCGATGGACCATTGGGTGATAAAACCACCTTTATTGCCTCCGTTCGTCGATCCTATTTGCAATTTCTCTTTGGCGTTATAGGATTGCCATTTTTGCCAACCTACAACGATGCTCAGTTTAAAGTAAAGCACCGCATCAACGAAAAAAATGAAATTACGTTCATTGGACTCGGAGCCTTAGACCAATTCGAACTGAACGAGAGCGCTGCTCAGGATGCGGAAACCGAAGAGGAGAAGCAAGAGATTAACTACATTTTGGGCAACCT
>DATFKV010000389.1:0-4358 GCA_035268465.1 Cryomorphaceae bacterium
CCTTACATGAAGTCGGAGGCCATCGTAGAAGAAGAGAAAGGCACCTACGCCCATCGCGAGGCAGAAATTCAAATCCGCAACATCTCTTGGAATCACGGTCTGGGCGAAGTGATTGCCGCCTTGCTCAAGCACGACCTGCAAATCGATTCACTAAACGAATTCGACTACTCCCCCTATAATTGCTTTAATGGAACAGTGGAATTTGAGCCCGGAAAATTTCGAATCGAGAAGTTGGGAGATAAAATTCCGATGGTGTACTCGGTAGTGGCTTCCTTATAACAACATTTTGTTCCCGTAATTGCAAGTATCTACTATTTTCAAATCAAGTAGAGTGTTTTCACCGTCGTAGAAAATCCGTTCTGAAGTAAATTTAGGATAAAACGCGAAGGACTCCCTTGACGGTTCCTCCATCAGATGGGTTAGCTCGAGGCCGATAAAGTGGATACTTCGGTTTTTTGCTTCGCAATTCTGAAAATCTATCGTAGGTATCCCCGAGACTATTTTTAATAACATTACTTGGTGGTAATCATGCCGATGAGCAATTTCTGCTTTATCATTTTCGGTGTACATATCTCGCCACTTTAAGAAGATGCGATTTTCTCTTTCGCTATGTACCACAATGGATATCGACCGAAATTAATCTTTTTGCGTCAGGGGCACTTCGGACTGTTTGAATTTTTCAAACATATTTATTTTCTTATGTATACTAGGAATGATATAAATCATTCTTATTTTGGTCATAAAACATGTAGTGATGAAAAAAGCAATTCGGATTTATCTCGTATGCAGCGCATTGATTGCAGTATCGGCTTGTGAGAATCAAACAGCCAATGAGGTGCGCGAAAGTCAAGATGTAACGGTTAATCAAGATCAAGTGGGTCTTGCAGAAGATGTTCTGACTAAAGAAGAGCAAGAGGCTTTAAAGCCTGAAGAAGTTATTGCTATGTTGCAAGAAGGCAACGACCGATTTATGAACAATGACCTCACCGCGCGCGATCATTCGGAACAAGTGAGAAAAAGTACTTATTCGCAATACCCTAAGGCCATCGTACTTTCTTGCGTGGATAGTCGGGTGCCCGTAGAAGATGTTTTTGATCGTGGTATAGGCGACATGTTTGTTGCCAGAGTAGCAGGAAATTTTGTCAATGAAGATATCCTCGGAAGTATGGAATTTGCTTGCAAAGTATCAGGAGCAAAGCTTATTCTGGTTTTGGGCCACGAGCATTGTGGTGCGGTAAAAGCAGCCATCGATGACGTGGAATTGGGAAACATTACGGGTATGCTCAAAAACATCCAACCCGCAGTCGAAATGGTGGAATACGATGGGGAGAGAAATGCGAAAAATCAAAGTTTTGTACACGAGGTAGCTTTAATGAATGTAAAACGCACCATGGATCAGATTCGCGAAAGAAGCCCGATCCTAAAGGAAATGGAGGAGAATGGTGAGATTGATATTGTAGGCGCACTTTACGACATGGATGATGGAAGTGTGGATTTTAAAGAGGTTCAAGAAACCGAGCTAGGTGCTCAAAACTAATTTCGGATAATGAGCAAAAGGATCGGATGGTGGTAGCGGTAATCGATGCCACCTTTTTTTTAAGCTAAAAATTGTGATGGATACTGAGCTGCGTTTGACCCTTGCTCCATATATCAGTCGTCTGATTCATCCAGCCTGCCTGGATTCGCAGGTTGGAGAGCAAACCGTAGCCCATTCCCAGATAGAGGCGATTTCGGTCGAAGAGCTCCACCGTGCGGTCGTTGCCAATAGTGCGTTGGCCATTAATGAAAATCTCGTTGTACAAGGCAAAATACAAAACGCCTTTTTTTAATTCAGTCCCGGTAAGCGCCACGTTGACGAAGATATTGTATCGGTACCTCGTTCTGAAATCCTGATCCGCGATCCATCGCTGTTCATAACGAAAGCGGTGGGTCAGATAAAAGCGCGCCCCCAACTTTTGCGGGATGAGGGCTTCTTGATACATCCTGTTTTCGTTAAACGTTTCGTCCGAATCGCCGAAAGCACCCGTGGTAATGTTTGCGTAGCCGAGAGTGAATAAAATGTTTGTTTTCTCGGGTCGGTAGGTGAAACCCGAACGAAGAAGAACCTGTTCCAAATCTGTCGCGGTGTTCCAAAATCGAAATTGGTAATCGCCTTGTATCCCGAAACGGCTTTCTCCAAATCGCTTTTGAAAAAAATACATATACCAAGATCCCAACTGATCTCCATCCACCTCCTGAGCCTTTGTAGGAAGAGCTAATGCGAACATCGCCACTATCAAAAAATTTCTTGTCATTGCCCTGTCTAAATATCCATAAATATGTAAATAAAAAATGGATGTATCCTTTGTGTAGCCTCTCATGCTGCGATTTCACGCCGCAGGGATCCGCGGTGGATTCAACAAAGCGTAGTTTAGTTTTTTGAGAAACAATAACTTTAAGATCCATGCCACGACCGAAAACCAAAATCGAACTGCTCCGATTGGCTGAAGAGAACCATCAAAAGCTATTGGAGTTTATTGATCAACTATCCGAAGAACATCGAGAAGCTGATTTTCCGTCCGGAACCATGAACCGAAATATCCGTGATGTTTTGGCTCACCTTCACCATTGGCACCTTATGATGCTCGACTGGTACCGGGTGGGTATGAGTGGTAAAAAGCCTGAGATACCCGCTCGGGGATACACGTGGAAAACCACGCCTCAACTTAATCGCAAGATTTGGGAAGATCATCTTAACATGCCATTGAATGCTGCTCGTGAGTCTTTTGAAAAGACGCACCGCGAAGTCATGAACTTGGTCGAAAAGCACTCTGACGAAGAGCTTTTTGAAAAGAAACGCTACAAATGGACGGGTACTACCTCTCTCGGTGCCTACCTCATTTCAGCCACTTCCAGCCATTATGATTGGGCGCTGAAGCTGATCAAGAAGGCTGAGAAGACGAAACAGGTTGGTTGAAGATAGCAATGGTCTGCATTATCGATTTTCTTTGGAACGATTGATGCTCAATACATTTATCTCTAAAAATCTTAAATCTAAGTTAAATGAAATACTCTTCTGTCCGCTTTCGCGAAAGCTTTTTCATTTCAGTCGCTACTACAGTGCTTTTTGCCATTGGCCTTTCCGGCTGCAGCCAAAACCCTCAAAACCCCGAGAAAAACCTTCAGATCGAAGAGGTAGTGGGCGACCTTGATCACCCTTGGTCTTTGGTGTTTATGCCGGAAGGTGGAATGCTCATCACTGAGCGGTCAGGAGCCATAAGACACCTCAGTGAAAGTAAGGAATTGAGCGGTCCACTTGGAGGACTGCCCGAAGTCTATGCCAATGGCCAAGGCGGAATGCTTGACCTGACCTTACCACCCGACTATTCAGAATCGGGGTGGGTGTATATCTCTTTTTCCGAACCCGATGAGGAAGGAAAGGCTTCCACGGCATTGGGTAGAGCAAAATTTGACGGGGAACGATTCAACGATTTTGAGGTGATCTTTCGACAGGAGCCTAAGATTGATGGTCCCAATCACTTTGGCGGACGCGTGGTTTTTCGCGACGGATTCGTTTTCCTAATGATGGGTGAACGATATCAATTTGATCCTGCTCAGAACCTTTCGAATCACTTGGGTACCATCGTTCGATTAAACCATGACGGGTCCGTTCCCACTGGCAATCCTTTTGTAGGAAGAGAAAATGCCGAAGACGAAATTTGGTCCTACGGTCATCGAAACATTGAAGCTGCAGCGGTAGACCCGCAAACGGGTAATCTCTGGGAAGCCGAGATGGGACCCAAAGGTGGTGATGAATTGAACTTAATAAAGAAAGGAGAAAACTACGGTTGGCCCGTGGTCTCTTGGGGGATACACTATGATGGTGGACTTATTCCCGATCCGCCCACACGGCCCGAATTTGCCGATGCAGCCATTCATTGGACCCCCGTGATCTCACCTTCGGGAATGGATTTCTATACCGGCGATCTTTTCCCTCAATGGAAAAACCACATGCTGATCGGTGGCCTTACGGCAAAAGGAATTGTGATTGTAGAGGTTAATGGCGAACAAGCCAAGGAAGTGGATCGCATCGACTTGGATGCCCGCACCCGCGAGGTGAAGCAAGGTCCTGACGGCGCCATTTATGCCCTGACTGACGACAGTAGCGGTAAGCTGTTGAAGATTACGCCCGGTAAGGAGTAAATGTCGTGGAGGCAGACATCTGTAGCTGAGCAATCCATTCGACTTCCCCGGTTGAATCCGCGCCGCGATTTTTAAGTTGAGAGATTGTTGGGGAGGTGCGGTGTAACATAATGATGGTTATTTTTCAGGAAAGGAAGAGACAGATAATCAGGTGTATAAGGCTATCTGTCTATTGA
>DATFKV010000390.1:0-2329 GCA_035268465.1 Cryomorphaceae bacterium
CTGGATGCCTACCGAAAAAAATATGGCAAGTTTTTGCGGATGGACCGCATTCTTCAAGCAGAGGGCGACGATCCCAATCGATACAAAACCAGTAAGCAAGCAGATGTGATGATGCTTTTCTACCTCTTCAGCAGCGAAGAATTGCAAGAGTTATTTGAATACATGGGTTACGATTTTAATCCCGACATCATCCAAGAAAACATCAATTACTACAACGAGCGGACTTCTCACGGATCGACGCTCAGCAAGCTGGTACATTCGTGGGTGAAGGCGCGTTCCGAACGAGCGGCATCTTGGGAGAGCTTTGAGGAGGCGCTAGTCAGCGATTTTGAGGATGTTCAGGGAGGCACCACCTCCGAGGGTATTCACCTCGGGGCGATGGCCGGCACGGTAGATCTGATGCAAAGGTGCTACTCCGGAGTTCGCATTTATCCCGATCGCCTGAGCATTCATCCCCTCCTGCCGAAGCATATTGAGCAAATCAATTTTAAATTGCACTACCGCTCCAAGTGGGTGGATGTGAAAATCAATCACAAAGAACTCCACGTAGAGGTGACGGAAGGCCGCGGTCCTGATATCCACCTTACACTAGACGGAAAAACCCATAAAATGAAAGTGGGCGATTCGAAAACAGTCGCATTTAAAAAGAAAAAATGATGGAAAAGAAAGTGGTACTCATGATATTGGACGGCTGGGGAATCGGCAATGACGAGGATGCTTCGGCTATAGCCAATGCCGAAACGCCTTACATCGATTCGCTCTACAAAAACTACCCGAATAGTCGCATTGACGCCTCGGGAGTGGCCGTAGGGCTACCTCAAGGGCAGATGGGAAATTCGGAGGTAGGACACATAAATCTCGGTGCTGGGCGTGTGGTTTACCAAATGCTATTAAAGATCAATCTGGCCATCGAAGACCACTCTTTTCACAAAAATAAGGTGCTCATCGATGCTTTGAAGAAGGCGCAGGAAAAGGGGCAAAAAGTTCATATCATGGGGCTCGTGTCCGATGGAGGAGTTCACTCGCATACCAACCACCTCAAAGCGTTGACTGAAGTGGCCGCGGAATTAGAATTGGAAAATGTGTTTGTCCACGCCTTCACCGATGGGCGAGATACAGATCCGAAGAGCGGAAAACGCTTCTTGAAAGAATTGCAGGACCACCTCGACGAAACCACCGGGAAGATTGCCACGGTGACCGGAAGGTACTATGCCATGGACCGGGACCAACGTTGGGAACAGCGGCTCAAGCCCGCCTACGATGCCCTCGTTCACGCGAAAGGAGAACGCACCGATTCCCTCATGGATACCTTGGAAAAGCGGTATCAAGAGAATGAAACGGATGAATTTATCAAGCCGATTATTCTCACCGAAAACGGCGAACCGCTTGCTTTCATCGCCGATGGAGATTTAGTGATCGGATTCAATTTCCGAACGGATAGGCTGCGGGAAATGACGATGGTGCTTTCGCAAAAAGACATGCCCGAAGAGGGAATGGAAACTTTGGATATCGATGTGGTGACCATGACCAAATACGACGAGAAGTTTAAAGGGATCAAAGTACTTTTCGAATCGGACAACCTCGACAATACCTTGGGCGAAGTGCTTTCAAAGGCCGGCAAAAAACAGTTTCGACTGGCGGAGAGCATTAAGTATCCCCATGTCACCTATTTTTTCAACGGTGGACGCGAAGAGGCTTTCGAAGGTGAAGAACGGCATATGTGCAAAACACCGGGCGTGGAGACTTTTGACAAAGCACCGGAAATGGCTGCGGCATGTATCGGCAAAAAAGCGGTGGAAGCTATTGAGAAGGGAACGTACAACTTCATTTGTATGAACTTCGCCAATACCGATATGGTGGCGCATACGGGTGATATGGAGGCTGCCATCAAAGCCTGCGAAGCGGTAGACGCCGAGGCTAAGAAAGTCTGCAAATCCGCTCTCGACAATGGATACACGGTTTTACTCACGGCAGATCACGGAAATGCCGAAAAACTCAAGAATGCCGATGGCTCTCCGAATACCGAGCACACCATCAATCCCGTTCCCTTAATTTTGATCTCTACCGATACTGAGAAACTGAGTCTCGATGAAGGAAAGCTAGCGGATATTGGTCCCACGGTACTCCATCTTTTGGGAGTAAAACAGCCTGAGACTATGACAGGGAAGGTATTGATTGTGGAAGGAAAATGAGATGGTATTTTTGATAAGAAGTCTTTATTTTGCTCAATTCAAATTGTAAATTATTGCGCGATAATGAAGATTTCTCAGTCACTATGATTTGGGAGATAACCAAACACATTTCTAAGCAAGCCGACAAAGACAGATTA
>DATFKV010000391.1:0-7235 GCA_035268465.1 Cryomorphaceae bacterium
TTGATTACGCTGAGAGCAGCTCAGAGCAAGGACCTTGATTGGTTAATGAGTGAAGTGAAGAAGCTGGCAAATGAAATCAATGGGGTAGAGGGTGCCGAAGCCAAACTCAGTTTTGAAGAATACTTCCCCGTTACTTCGAACAATCATTTTTATGCCGATTTGCAAACTGTTTGTGAAAAATTGAATCGCCCATTTGAAAAAATGGAGACCCCTTTCAGGTGGTCTGAGGATTTTAGCCAATACGAAAGTAGGTTCAAGACCCACCTATTTGGGTTGGGTTCGGGCCAAAATATGGCGCCCTTGCACGCTTCTACCTACGATTTCCCCGATAATTTATTGGAGTCAGGAGCTGAGGTGTTTGTGGAATTTTATAATCTGCAGACCAAGAAATGAAACCAGAGACCGCGTCATCGTTTATTGAAATTGACTCATTTTTTGTCAAGCAGAATCTCGCTTTCATTCGGAAGAGGCTGAAAGAAAATGTAAAGTTTTCTGCAGTTATCAAAGGCAATGCCTACGGACACGGAATAGAACAGATTGTCCCACTTTTGGAAAAGGAAGGCGTAAGTCACTTTTCCGTTTACGGTGTTGAAGAAGCCAATCAATTTCACAAGTGTTCATCGGCAAATTCGCAGCTGATGGTGATGGGATACATTGACCGCGAAAATTTTGAAACAACTTTGAAGCGGGGCGATGAATTTTTTGTCTACGATATTGACGAACTGAAGGTCGCTATCTCGGAAGCAAAAAGAGTTGGATTGAAAGCACGAATTCATTTGGAGTTTGAAACGGGGATGAACCGAACCGGAATGGATGAGAATAACCTCGAAGAGATAGTGAGGTTGATCTTAGAGAATAAGGCTCATCTCCACTTAGCCGGCATCTGCACTCACTTTGCGGGCGCCGAAAGCATCAGTAACTATTACCGAATTAAAAAGCAGCGACTACGCTTCAGAAAATACCTAAACTATTTCAACTCGAGGAATGTTGAATTCGAAGTTAGGCACGCTGCTTGCTCTGCAGCTATGTTGAGATACCCGGATACCCAATACGATATGGTACGGTCGGGCATCTTAATTTACGGCTATTGGCCGAATAGAGAAACATTAATTGATTATATTACCAAGAATGATTTGCACGATGACCCCCTCACGTCTGTGTTAACTTGGAAGTCTAAGGTAATGACTATAAAAGAAGTAGATAAAGGAGAATACGTAGGTTATGGCACTTCTTATTTGACCAATCGAAAGACGAAAATTGCCATTGTTCCCGTAGGATATGCTTATGGCTACTCGAGAGTACTTAGCAATCAGGGAAGAGCTTTAGTCAATGGAGAGCGGGTAGGGGTAATTGGTACGGTTAATATGAATATGTTGACTCTTGATGTAACAGAGGTTGATCAGGTGAAGATTGGAAGTGAAGTGGTGTTAATCGGTTCTCAGGGAGAGCACAAAATTTCAGTAGCCTCGTTTGGCGAACTCAGCTCTCAATTAAATTACGAACTTCTGGCGCGATTGCCGCACAATATACCTCGTATAATTAAATAGAGATGGCTTTTGTAGAACTGGATAGAAAGAAACTAAAAGAAAATTTTGAGCAGCTGCGAGGCCGTTTCGAACCACTTGACATTGAGTGGGGAATAGTCACAAAATTACTGTGTGGAAATAAGCTCTTTCTCCAAGAATTTTTGGATTTGGGAATTAAGGAGATTCACGACTCGAGAATCAGTAATTTGCGAGCGGTCAAGGAATTGGATCCTAGCGTGCAAACGGTTTACATAAAACCCCCGGCGAAAAGGGCAATTAACAAACTCGTCACCTATGCCGATGTGAGCTTAAATACAGAGTTGGTAACCATAAAACTCATCAGCGAAGAAGCCCAAAGGCAAAATAAAACCCATAAAGTGGTTATTATGATCGAACTCGGTGACTTGCGAGAAGGTGTTATGGGAGAGGCTTTGGTCGATTTTTTCCGAAAGGTATTTGATCTTCCGAATATCGAAGTGGTAGGGCTTGGATCAAATTTAAATTGCTTGCATGGCGTAATGCCCAGTCCCGATAAATTTATACAACTCAATCTATACAAAGAGCTTATTAAGGCTCACTTCGGTTATGATATCCCCAGCATTAGTGGCGGTACCTCCGTAGTGCTCCCCATGCTATTCCGCCACCAGCTGCCCAAGTCTGTTAATCATTTCAGAATTGGAGAAACACTTTACTTTGGCCTGAATATTGAAGATGGGTCCACTTTCGAAGGAATGCATGACGATGTATTCAAATTGAGAGCTGAAATTATTGAGCTTACCGAAAAACCGATGTTACCGGTAGGAGAGTTAGCTGAAAATCCAAGTGGTGAAATGCTTGAGATAGATGAAGAACTTTATGGCAAAACATCGTTACGCGCCATATTAGATGCCGGCTTGCTCGATATTTCACCGGATTTTTTAATCCCGTACGATGAAAATATTGAAGTTGTAGGTGCTAGTTCTGATATGCTTGTTTTAGATTTGGGAAAAACAAAAGAGAAATATAAGGTTGGCGACCTGGTAGACTTTCGATTGAAATATATGGGAGCTTTGGGTATTATGAGCTCAGACTACATTGAAAAAAGACTAAAGAACTGAACGATATGATTTTGCAAAAACTTAAATGGATATTTTTAGCTGTTATAGTCACTTCTTTGGCTGTATCACCACTCCGAGCGCAGGATGAGGAAGAAGATAAGTATGCAGAGGATTTTAAGGAGATCCTTTTCATGGTTATCGATGGTGATTACGAGAAAGCCGTAAGTAAATCAGAGAAGTATATGGATAAGGAAGACACTCGTCGTGATCCCAGGCCATATATCTATGGATCGATGGCTTACTTTGAAATATCTCGTAATGACGAAATGGCAGAAGAGTATCCACGCGCATTTCGAGAAGCGATCAAATACGGGTACAAAGCTCGCCGTTATGACAAGGAAAATAAGTACATGCCCGAGTTTGATCGGTATGTCAATGAGCTTAAAGCAGAGGTAATGCAAGAGGCGAAGTTTCAGTATCAATCTGAAAACTGGAGAAAGAGTACGACTTACGCTAAGTACGTTCAGCGCATTGATCCCAAAGATTTGAGCGCGCTTTTGATAAAAGGCGCCGCTGAATGGAGAGGTCGAAATGCTTACCAAGCCGAAACGACCTTCGAAGAAGCAAAAGCACTATTGAAAGAATTTTCTCCATCCGATGTTTCCATTGATGGCAAATCATCTTATCGTTTTGCAGTGATAGAGTATGCGAAACTGATGAAAGAAGAGGGAAAGAAAAGCGAAGCAACTCCATTTCTCGATGCCATGGAGCCACTGCTTGGAGAAGATCAAGAGTTTGCAAATTTTGTCGCCTCGTATTAGAAGACTCATTAATCAAGAAAATAGAAAGGGCAATGACGTAAGTCGTTGTCCTTTTTTGTTTGCTAATCTATGAAAGGATATTTCCTTTTTCTTAAATCAAATCCCAAAGAGGCTGTCTTCGGTCTGCTGCTGACTTTCTTTTCGGCATTCGGGCAGACCTTTTTGATTTCGCTCTATGTGCCGTCGATACTTGAGACTTTTGATTTGACAAAAACGGCATTTGGAAGCATTTACGCCATAGCAACGGTTTCTGCTTCGTTCTTGCTAATTCGTTTTGGTCCTGGTATCGATCGCAAAAGAGTAAGGCCGTTTACTCTAATGGCAGTTTCATTGCTTGGTCTGTCGGCGATTTTGTTCGGCTTGGCTCATCAGCTATATGTATTGGGCTTGGCATTGATCGGTTTAAGATTTGCCGGTCAAGGATTGCTCAGTCATATCTCTATGACTGTAATGGCCAGGCATTTCACTGCAGATCGCGGAAAGGCCATCAGCATCTCTACGCTGGGTTATTCTTTCGGGGAAATGATTTTTCCCGTGGTCATTACTTCATTGATCGCTTGGTTGGGGTGGAGGTATACGTCATTTGCCTCAGCGCTTTTTATTCTTGGCGCTACAGTCCCTATACTGGTCCTTTTGCCGGTGCAACGTTTGGATCCTGATTTAAGTACCGCAAAAAAGGGTTTTAGAGAGTCATCTGCTTTTTTCATCAGTCAATTTAAAACGTTGAAGTTTTGGATTCTGGCCTCTACCAGCATTTATCTCAGCTTCATGTTTACAGGCTTTTTCTTCTATCAGCTTATTTTGGCTGATGAGAAGGGGTGGTCGGTAGAATGGTACACTCTTGCATTTTCAGCATATGCCATTTCACGTTTTTTCTTTTCGCTTTTCAGCGGGTCTTTGATAGACCGCTTTACGGCTGTAAATCTCTACCCATACCACCTTATTCCACTTGTCGTTGGCTATGTTTTTTTGGCTTACGCCAATGGTGAATGGGTGGCTCCGATTTATCTGGTTCTGGCCGGTTTTACAATGGGCTCAAGAGGTACGATTAAGACTTCTGTATTTGCAGAGCTCTATCCGCCTGAAAAGTTGGGTACTATCCGAAGTCTCTTCACCATGATTATGGTCATCAGCACGGCCACGGCACCAGTAATATTTGGATATCTCCTCGATAATGGAGTTGGTTTTAGCTATTTGGCAAAAGTTGCGATCTGGATTGCATTGGCTGTGATTGTATTCAATATTAAAATCTTGAAATATCGGCCTCGGCTTCATTAATCTTTTCTGACTTGACCTTTTTCGGTCAACCAAAATCAGGCACACTCAATCTGACCTCTGACCTCTGACCTCTGACCTCTATTTCCGGCCCGTGCAGGGAATCAAAACCATACCGCTGCTATCGCATCGGTGGTTTATTGATCTTTTCAGAAATAAAGAATGTCTTGCGGGGATTACCTTCGGTTTTCCCACCTAACCCGTGCAGGGAATCAAAACCATACCGCTGCTATCGCATCGGTGGTTTTTTATTCTGAAAAATCACCTTGAAAGTTGCTGCGCTGCCTTTCGGCGATTTTTCAGAATAAAAAACCCCTAAACGCCAGTGCGTTCAGGGGTTTTGATCATCAAGTGGAGCCGGAGGGATTCGAACCCTCGTCCAAGCATGGGACTATCTAGCTTTCTACGTGTGTAGTCCAATATTAATTTTCGACTAAGAGCCGGCATCGAACAGCCTACTCTTAGCTTAGACCTAATTCAGTTTCGGAGGTTCATCAAGTCACTAAACCTCCTAGTCTTAAAGATTGATACCCTGATTTCAGCCCATATAAGACGGATAAGCTGAAGGGTACTCGTTCCGAGTTACTGTACTTCACTTCGGAATTAAACCTATAGTCTTAGACTATTAGGCTGCGAGAGCGTAATTGTTTTCGCCATTTATAGGCTTGGAAATTGATTTATACGAGCAAACTTCCAACGCTCGACACGCTTACCAAACAACCAACTCATGTTGTCAAAACCGGTCGGCCCCATATGTCAAAGAATACTATTCAATACGCAAAAATCATCCCAAAGGACCATTTTAAACGGATTTGCAAAGTTAACTGACAATTTGTCAATTCCTATCTTTTTTCGACGCGTTCTATTTTGATCGGTCCCAGTTTTATACGCACCCGTTTAATCTCCGCTTTTTCTTCAGGCTTAGCTTCATCAAACTGATCGCTAACTTCGTCATAAAGCTTTTTACCTAAATACTCCGCAAACGCGAATAACCCATCTACTTCTTCCGTTGCCACATCAGCAACCTCTTTCTTTGGAGGTATGCTATCCGTTAAGGCACTATTTTGTGCCTGAATCAAAGTTGAGCAGAGCATAGTGAAAGATAGCAAAATGAAGATCCGAAATAGCATCTGATGGTGGAATTCAAAAGTTGGACGAATTACCGGGTCAAAAGTTACTTTATTTTCTCAAAGAGTAAAATCGGACAAGTGATATTTCAGTCAAACTACCACATTCAAGCCTCATCTTCAAAGCTTTTTTGACCCGGCTGAATAGTCTAAATTTGCACCTCTAAAAATGCGAGAGATATGACTAAAATCGGTATCATCAGAGAAGGGAAAACTCCACCGGACAAGCGGGTTCCCCTCACTCCGGCTCAGTGCAGACAATTAATTGAAATCTATCCGGATATCGAACTGTTAGTCGAGTCTAGTCCTATTCGGGCTTTTAAGGATAAAGAATATGCTGATGCGGGAATTCAAGTAGTGGAAGATGTGAGCGATTGCTCAGTTCTTTTCGGAGTGAAAGAAGTGCCTTTGGAAATGCTGATACCAAACAAGACCTATTTCTTTTTCTCTCATACCTACAAAAAGCAACCATACAACCGAGATCTGCTAAGGACCATATTGAGTAAGAAAATCAGGTTGATTGATTACGAAGTACTGACTGATCGACAAGGCAGGCGATTGATCGGTTTTGGAAGATATGCCGGAATAGTAGGTGCCTACAACGCTTTGCTCGCAGCGGGCAAAAAATTTGAGCGATACCAACTCAAACCTGCTCACGAATGTGAAGATCGGAAGGAGGTAGAGCGAGAATTGAAAAAAATTGATCTTCCGAGAGGGTTCAAAACGGTGATAACGGGAAAAGGACGTGTTGCCGGTGGAGCGATGGAAATATTGGATGCGGCCGGTATTCGCAAAGTGAGTCCCGAAGTATTTTTGAAAGAAGATTACTCGGAACCTGTCTACACTCGGCTCGGGGTTCAAGACTACAACAAGACCAAAGATGGTTCATCATTTAGTAAGTCCGAGTTTTATGAATTTCCGGAAAGATTTGATTCAGACTTTACCAAGTATGCTGAGGTAGCTGATATGTATATCTCTTGTCATTACTGGGATGCCAATGCCCCATTCATCTTTACCAGAGAAGATGCTAAAAAAGACTCCTTTAACCTGAAGGTGATTGCCGATATTAGCTGTGATATTGATGGACCCGTAGCCAGCACGCTCAGACCTTCCACAATCGCAGATCCTCTCTATGGCTATCATCCGCATGAAGAGGCTGAGGTCGATTTTATGAATTCTGACGCCATCGGTGTTATGGCCGTAGATAATCTTCCCTGCGAGCTTCCCAAAGATGCATCAGAAGATTTTGGTGAAGAATTGATGAAGCATATTCTTCCCGAATTATTGGGAAAAGAAAATTCTTCGGTAATTCGAAGGGCAACCGAAACTAGCTTGGAAGGAAAATTAACTCCCGAATTCGAGTATCTCCAAGATTACGTTGACGGGAAAGAATAAATCATACGTTCTTTAGGTCAGAAATGGTCTGAGCGGGATCATCCGAACCAAAGA
>DATFKV010000392.1:0-2843 GCA_035268465.1 Cryomorphaceae bacterium
AAAGGTTTTGACCCCTCAGGCCGTCATTCGGGAATTGGGCTACGCAATATCCGAGAGCGCGTAGAAAGACACCACGGAACCTTGACAATCATGAGTACTCCTTCTACGGGAACAACCTTTCAAATAACCATACCCCTCAACCCATGAAAATAACCGTAAACCTGGTGGATGATCACCGCATAGTAACCGATGGACTCACCATGATAATAGATGGTGATGAAGAGATTGAAATTATGGATGTGGCCCAATCGGGGTCCATGGCTTTGGCCCAGCTGGAGAGTCGAACTCCCGACGTTATTCTACTGGATTATAGCTTGGGAGACAAAGGAGAAGAAGAAAACCTCAACGGATTGAAAGTAGCCGAAGAGATTTTGGCGAAGCACCCCGACGTTAAAATACTGATGCTCACCATGCACAATAATCACGAGGTCATCGTTCCATGCATTATGGCGGGAGTACACGGCTATATGCTCAAGAGTGAAAAAAATGCGGACATCTCCACATCGATAAAGCACCTATACCAACACGGTCACTACTTCAGTCCGGAAGTGGCGAAAGATCTCGCGGTGAGCATTCGCAAACACAATTTGGAAAACGTGTCTCTGTCGGAGCGCGAGCAAGAAGTATTGGATCACCTTTACCGTGGATCGAGCACAAAAGAAATAGCCGAAGAACTCTTTATTTCTCACCACACCGTGGAGAGTCACCGCAAGAGTTTGATCCAGAAATTTGAAGCCAAAAATAGCGTCCACCTCATTTATCTGGCATTGCAAAAAGGACACCTAACAGTGTAAACTCGCCTACCCCACCCCCCCCAAAGACCCTATGCCTAAAGGCATTTGGGTCTTTTTTTTTATGCCCGTTCCCCGAATTCCTTGAATCTCTTTTCCATAGAGAAAGGAGTCTTCTTTCCCTGAATTCAGTGCCATTCAAACAGCACTACCGGGGGACATTTGAAATAGAAGTTCAAGCCACACGAAAACGCAAAGTAGCTGAATCATTTCAAACCCTTAAAACACATTAATCATGGAAACGCAAATAAAAACAACTGCCCCCCGAGGACTTCAAGTTCTGATGATCATGGCAGAAGTCTACAGCCGAAAGCAAACGAAAAAGGCGAAGAAAAAAGTCTCAGATGCCCTGTCACAAGTGAGCGCAGGATAGCCTGCTTTCGCAAAAAATGTCACCCAAAACCATACAAACACAAACGTTTTAATAAACCCCAAAAACCCAATAAATCATGAAAACTTTCGCAAAATCACCCATCGGCTTATTCATTTTTTTCCTAGGCGCCATCCTGCTCCCTTCTTGTCAAGAAGGCTGTATCGACCCGAGCGCATGCAATTACCAACCGGATGCCGTAAGGGATGACGGAACGTGCATCTACGAGTGTACGTACGAATCAGAGTTTGTTCCTTCGCCCACCGAGTGTTTGAATGGACAAACAATGTTTTACGACGTCCAGTCTCAAATTTCAATAGATGTGATCAATCAGGTGGCAGGATCGGACCATTACGGCGAACCGATAGTAACGGTGGACGTGAGAAAAGAACGGTATAAATCATGTCTCAATGGCGATTATCAATACCTCGGTATCGCTGAAGATGTCATCGTCATTCAGAATGTGACCAATCGAGCCGTATCTTTCCAATACAAAATCTCCCAAGCTTTATCGGATGGTAGCATGGCCGTATACAAAAACAAAGCTGAACACCTCTACCCCGGCAGAGCCATAGCGGTGAATACCGAAAAAAATGTATTCCCTCTACTCGATCATACTCCGCTACAGGTAAAGCTCACCGCAGTGCGCTACCATCGGTAATGAATTTCTCCAACTAAGAAGCTCTTCCTGCAAACCAAAATCATCAGGAGCAACTACCGGAAAGATGATTTTCAATGTTTCCGGGAATGTGGAATCACTGATTTCAGGGAGGCGCGGAAATGCACAAATTCAGACCTTTGGTTTTGAGGAAGGATTTCTTTCGAAAAAAAGATAAACTCTAACCACAACCTTGCAGCAATGCGAAAAGGGATCGATCATCATAAGGATCGGTCCCTTTTTTATTTTATAAGAAAACTTGCCTATTGGGAAGATACCGTGTTAATGTGCGAAAAGAAAAACGCCATTACAACTATCCACCTGCCATGTTCACTACACTACAAGTCAAGAATTTCAGATGCTGAAGGATAGGGAAAACTCCCTATTGCAAACAGGTATGCCTCCCTGTAAATTTGTTTATCAATATTTAATAAATATGAAAATTCAATTCTACTTACCCAAGACCATACTGATAATCGCTCTTGCAATGGCCACCAACCTCTCAGCTCAAAAAAGCATCGAGGATATTGCCGAAATGTCCGATAAGAAATGGGACAAATTTGTTCAATCACAAATGATCGGAGATTACTGGCTGGAGGGATTAATCAATACGGGACTACTCGATCCTGAAAATGTACCTGAACCCAAACGCATCGGAATCATTACCCTTCAAATGTATAGCATCTCTTCCTCCTCCACGCTAAAAACGGACAACTGGATTTACACCCAGACCTTCTCACCTACTGCAGAAGGAGAAGCCTTTCTGGTAGACCAAATGATGAGCATCATCGTGCCGGTTATGGACAAAACCTTTGAACGGGAAGGCTACGAAATACTCGAGCCTGAAGAGTTTGCCGATACCGCTGAAAAATTAGACGCCTACAAAAACGGAAGAGATAGCATTGAAGCGACCGGGTTTACCAAATTAATCGGTGGTAAAATTGAATCGGGAGCCGATGAAGATTTTAGTGGGATGGTACCGGCAGGTTACGAATTCTATCCCATCAGTCCCGAGAATCTCGGG
>DATFKV010000393.1:0-4592 GCA_035268465.1 Cryomorphaceae bacterium
CAGAAAGCTACGGAGCAAACGAAAGGTACCATGGCGGCAATTCTGAGCCTGGATGATGAAGTCGTAGAAAAGCATTGTGCTGAAATCGACGGAATCGTTGTACCTGCAAATTACAACTGCCCCGGTCAATTGGTCATCAGCGGAGAACTCGATGCCGTAGAGAAAGCTTGTGAGGCTCTCTCAGCCGCAGGTCCACGACGCGCCATGATTTTACCCGTGGGCGGTGCATTTCACTCGCCACTGATGGAACCGGCCCGAGCTGATTTGGCATCAGCCATCGAAGCCACTGAAATCACGGGGCCAAGATGTCCCGTCTATCAGAACGTACCCGCGATGGCGGTGAAAGATCCGGACACCATAAAGCGCAATTTGATCGCTCAGCTCACCGCTCCGGTAAAATGGACTCAAACCATGAACATTATGATCAAAGACGGCGCTACTGAGGTAATTGAAGTTGGTCCGGGTAAAGTTCTTCAAGGTTTGTTTAAGAAAGTAGATCGGGCTTTTGAAACTTCTTCAGCTGAGTTATAAACTCCAGTAGAGGAACTTACTAATTTTCCCTCGGTAAATTCCCTTCAAGTCAACAAAAACCCCATCCGCATCGATAATCTCCTCAAAGTAAGACTCGGGTAGATTTTCGTAGTCGGAATGATTCACCGCTACGATGACCCCGTCGTATTTCGGGTTTGGCTTTTCTACCAAATCGTAACCGTATTCATGCTTGACTTCCTCAGGTGAGGCATGTGGATCAATGACGTCCACGTGAACACCAAAAGACACCAATTCTCTGACTGTGTCAACGACCTTAGAGTTGCGGATATCGCTAACATTCTCCTTGAAGGTCGCACCCATAACCAGCACTTTCGCATTCTGAATATGCTTACCCTTTGCGATAATCTTCTTCACGGTTTGCTTCGCCACATAGGCGCCCATGGAGTCATTTACGAATCGACCTGAGTTGATAATCTGCGCGTGGTAGCCCAGCTTCTCTGCCTTGTGCGTGAGGTAGTAAGGATCTACGCCAATGCAGTGACCTCCGACCAATCCCGGACGGAAATTCAAGAAATTCCACTTGGTTCCCGCTGCTTCCAACACCTCGTAGGTATTGATTCCCATTCGGTTAAAAATAATCGAAAGCTCGTTAATTAAGGCAATGTTCACGTCGCGCTGGGTATTCTCAATAATCTTGGCCGCCTCGGCTACGCGAATGGAACTAGCACGATGAACGCCTGCATCCACTACCAATTCATAAACCTTGGCAATAACCTCAGCCGATTCAGCGTCGCATCCAGCAGATACCTTGACGATACTGCGAAGCGTATGTTCCTTGTCTCCCGGATTGATCCGCTCGGGGCTATATCCAACCTTGAAGTCATCAACCGATTTCAGTCCACTGATTTGCTCAATGACCGGGACGCAGTCTTCTTCGGTGCAACCCGGATAAACCGTGCTTTCATAAACCACATAATCCCCTTTTGAGATAGCATTCGCAACGGTTTTGGATGCGGCCAACACGGGAGTCAGATCGGGTTTGTTGCCGATGTCGATTGGTGTGGGAACAGCCACGATAAAGAAAGAAGCCTCTTTCAAATCATCGGCATTTGCCGTGAAGGTTATATCGCAGCCTTCGAAATCAGACGCTTCCAATTCATTGCTGGGATCGATGCCTTTTTTCATCAATTCAACCCGATCGGGATTGATGTCAAACCCAATGACGGAAACTTTACGGGCAAACTCGAGCGCTATCGGCAGCCCGACATAACCGAGGCCAATAATGGCCATTTTCTTCTCCTTATTTAAGAGGGAATTGTACATATCAGGAATTATTCTTGTCTCTTACTTTGTAAATTCTTTCGATGATGTCTACCACTTTTAAGCCTTCCAGGGCATTGGTAGTGGCCACATTTCTATTTAAAATGGTGTCAATCACATTCTCAATGACAAAGTGGTGATTGGCTGCGCTACCCTTATAGGCACCGTAGTCATTTGCCGGGCTTGACTCGCTCAACTCGGGCATTTTGTAGTCCTCTACATTGCAGACTTCTACTTCATTCATGTACTGCCCGCCTACCTTCACACTTCCCTTACTTCCTATCACGGTGATGCTGCTGCCCAAATTCTTGCCCCACACTGAAGTAGAGTAGTTCAACGAGCATTTGCCGCCGTTGATAAAGTCGAAGGTCACCAAACCGCTGTCTTCGAAGTCGGTCAAATCGGCGTGATTGAAATCAGCAAAGCGGCCTTCAATATTTTCGATGTCACCAAAGAGCCAATACATGATGTCGATAAAGTGAGAGAATTGAGTGAAAAGGGTTCCGCCATCCAACTTCGCTTTTCCTTTCCAACCATCCCCTTTGTAATAGCGCTCATCGCGGTTCCAGTAGCAGTCAATATCTACTAAAAATATCTCGCCCAACCGTTTGTTTTCGATCATGTCTTTCAACCACACCGAAGGGGGTGAGTAACGGTTTTGCATTACGCAAAAAACGTGTCGACTCACTTGAAGAGCTTTGAAAATCACTTCTTCACAATTGGCCTTGGACAAACCCATCGGCTTCTCACAAACCACATGTTTTTTCTGATTGAGGGCCATCAACGACTGCGAAGCGTGCAGGCCATTCGGTGTGCAGATGTTTACCACATCTATCTCCGGATGTGCCTCAAACATCTCTTCCATGGTAGAGAAAAAAGATTCCTCTATTCCATCGGCACCGCATTCAGCGGGCGAAAGCGTATCTACTACTGCCACCAATTCAGCCTCGTCATTTCGACGAACCATTTCTGCATGGCGCTTTCCAATGTGGCCGTAGCCGACTATGGCAAATTTTACTTTTTGTTCACTCATTGCTTTCTGACCTTTCCGTCTTCAAGAATATATTTATCGCCGCTTTCAGGGCAAGCAGCCCATCCGTTGTTGTCAAATTCCAAACGATGGCCAAATTCACTTATCCAACCCACTTGCTTGGCAGGGTTGCCAATTACCAACGCATAGGGTGCGACTGATTTGGTAACCACCGCACCGGCTCCGATGAAGGCATATTCGCCGATATCATTTCCACAAACAATGGTGGCGTTGGCACCAATGCTGGCTCCTTTCTTTACAACGGTTTTGGCGTATTGATCTCTTCTGATTACCGCACTTCGCGGGTTGATCACATTGGTGAAAACCATAGAGGGACCAAGGAAGACATCATCCTCGCAAATGACTCCCGTGTAAATGGATACGTTGTTTTGAACCTTCACATTTCTACCTAAAATCACTTCGGGTGAGATGACGACATTCTGACCGATATTGCAGTTTTCACCAATCCTGCACTTGGGCATGATGTGCGAAAAATGCCAGACTTTTGTGCCTTCACCTATCTCGCAACCCTCGTCGATTACTGCCGTTTCATGTGCCTGAAAACCCATTAACGTCTGATGTATTTATCGAAATGCTTGTGTTCTTTCTTGTAAAGATCATCCTCGCTCAATGTCTTGAAATAAGCCAATGTTCTTTTCAAACCGTCGTAACGCTCTACTTTTGGCTCCCAGTCAAGTACCGCTTTTGCCAATGAAATATCGGGCCGACGCTTTTTGGGATCATCGTGGGGAAGTGGCTTGTAAATGATCTTGGTTTTAGCTCCCGTCAATTCCACTATTTCTTCGGCAAAAGACTTGATGGTAATCTCATCGGGGTTTCCAACATTTACCGGCTCTGCATGATCCGAAAGAAGCAATCGGTAAATACCTTCTACCAGGTCATCGACATAACAAAATGCACGCGTTTGAGAGCCGTCTCCAAAGACGGTAAAATCTTCCCCGCGCAATGCCTGACCTATGAAGGCAGGCAGCACCCGACCATCGTTCAAGCGCATCCGGGGTCCATACGTATTGAAAATCCGTACGATCCGGGTTTCCAATCCATGAAAGCGGTGATAGGCCATGGTGATGGCTTCTTGAAAACGCTTTGCCTCGTCATAAACACCGCGAGGGCCAATCGGATTCACATGTCCCCAGTATGTTTCTTTCTGGGGGTGAACTTCCGGGTCGCCGTATACCTCACTGGTGCTCGCCACGAGGATTCTGGCTCCTTTGGCTTTCGCCAATCCCAAAAGATTGTGTGTCCCGAGAGATCCAACCTTCAAGGTTTGAATCGGAATTTTCAAATAATCTATCGGGCTCGCTGGGGAGGCGAAATGCAGAATATAATCCAGCTCTCCCGGTACGTGCACAAAATTGCTGACGTCGTGGTTGTAAAAGGTAAAGTTCTTTTCGGGAAAAAGATGCTCGATATTTCTGAGGTCACCGGTAATCAGGTTGTCCATTCCCATCACTTCGTAGCCCTCAGCCATAAAACGATCGCAAAGGTGAGATCCCAAAAATCCCGCAGCACCTGTGATCAATACTCGCTTTTTCATGAAGTAATTTTTTCTCTTCCGATGCTCTCGTAGTGGTAACCCAATTGCTTCATCTCCGCAGGCTCGAACAGGTTTCGACCATCAAAAATCACCTTTTTCTTAAGTCCTTCGCTTACCTTTTCAAAATCGGGACTTCTGAAAACACTCCATTCAGTGGCAATCAATAATGCATCTGCGTCTTTAAGTGCTGAG
>DATFKV010000394.1:0-6258 GCA_035268465.1 Cryomorphaceae bacterium
TCTTTATATTCAGCCATTGAGTCTGATCTCGGTGGAATGGATAAGTTTAAAGAAGATTTCAATAATGCTGCGGCAACTCAATTCGGCTCAGGTTGGGCGTGGGTGATTGTGGGTGAAGATGGAAAGCTTCACGTGACCAACACCCCTAATCAAGACAATAACTTGATGCCTTTTACAGACAAGAAGGGCACACCAATCCTTGGCTTAGACGTTTGGGAACACGCGTATTACCTCAAATACCAAAATGCACGTCCCGATTATATTTCGGCTTTCTGGAACGTAATAAACTGGAAGCAGGTAGCTGAGAATTATGAAAAATTGAAAGGTTAATTTCTAAAAAACCGCAAACAAGAAGTCGTTCTTTCCATTTTGGAAGGGCGACTTTTTTATTTCACTTAACTTTGCGTCATGGCTTCAATGAAGGAAGTAAATATCAGAAACAAAAAAGCGAAGTTTGAATACGAACTCATCGACAAGTATGACGCAGGTATTCAATTGACGGGTGCGGAAATAAAAAGCGTTCGGGCTAGCAAAGCCAGTATTTCTGAAGCCTATTGCTTTTTGCGAAAACACGAGTTATGGATTAAGTCTATGCACATCTCTCCATACGAACCGGCGAGTTACAACAACCCCGTCACCCCTACTCGCGATCGAAAGTTGCTTCTCAACAAGAAAGAAATCGAAAAGCTCGAGAAAGCAATGAAAAATAAAGGACTGACCATTGTCCCATTGAAGGTCTACATCTCCAAATCGGGTTATGCCAAAGTGAAAATATCGCTGGCAAGAGGTAAAAAGCAACACGATAAACGACATGACCTCAAGGACAAGCAAGACAAACGAGCGATGGACCGAGCCATGAAGGTCTAGTTTTGCAGCCTATTTAATCTTGCGCATTCTTTTCTTATCAATTCCTCTCTTTCCTCTTCTGTGGCGTTTCGGTATTCCACAAAAATGGTGGCCTCGGTAAGCCTTACTTGATTCTCGCCACTATCCAAGTTACAGAATGATAAAAATGATTTGGCGTAAGCCTCAAATAACTCAATCCAAGATCGGAAGAGCACGATTGCTTCAGTAGCGCTTGAAGTATTTGCCAATGCCAATTTGATCTGCGTTTCGGCTCGATTGTACCTCTCTAAAACCTGCTGGTGATTGGTGGCAGAATTAAATTCAAATGCCATGACAGAATGCTCCTCTTCACTTGTGTCTAGTCTGAGTGCAGCTGCCGCCATCACCACCTTTTCAAGTTTAGCAATGCGTGCTTTCGCCAGTTTGGATATGAAAACGCGACGCATAAAAAAGGAAGCCTGTTCGAAAACGGCTTCCTCATATGCTTCTTTGATATCTTCTGAATCTGCGGATGAAGTGACACCCAATACCATTCGAGCCTCGCTCTCTGTCATTGCTTGATTAAACGCTTTGTAATGGAAGAACCGTTAACTGTAATCTCCACGAGGTACACTCCTTGTTTCAAGTTACCGATATTCACATTTAGTTTATTGGTGGAATTTTCAAATTCATCTGCAAATACCGTTTGACCGATAATATTGATGAGTTTCACCTGAACAGAGTTGCTTTCAATATTTTTTAATTGAACGAATACCTGCTCTGTGGCAGGAACAGGGTACAAATTAATATCACCCTCACTCAATTCTTGTCCTGCGGACAGGTTATATAGATAGGTGAGCTCGGCCATGAAGGCATCTTCAAATCCTTGTGCTTGCACCGCTTCGCCTTCCACCAAATTGAGGCTGGCATTAAATTGACCGACTATCACCAAACCCTGAACTCCTCCGAAGTAAGCGTCATTGGCTCGTTCTCCGCCTGCCCCACCAAATGTTTCTGCCTCCAGAAATTCTCCCGTTTCGGCCTCATACACTGAAACGAAAACATCCGAAGCGCCATTAGATGAAATTTGCGATGCAAAATCACCCGGAATAAATGTCGCCAATACATCAAAGGACCCGGCCAAAAAAACGATACCATTGCTCTCGTGAACGCCTGCACAATAATCAGCGGTAGAGCTTGACTCAACGTATTTGGCCCAAGCCAGGCTTCCATCTGCAACAGAATGCTTAGACAGAAATGGATCAGCAAAGAGAGGTGAAATAATTTCCTCATCAACAGATGGGTCAAAATCAGTGTCTTCTTGAATTCGACCACCTAAATAAATGCTCTGTTCATCTTGCGAAAAGGCGATATGAGTAATGGCATTGGCCTGACCTTGATTTTGAAAATCATACGTCCATACTTCGATGCCTTCAGACTGTAGAATACCGGCTAGCATTCCCTGCACGGGTATTCCCGTCGAAACTCCGTCAACCAATGCACCCATCGCTATTTCGCCGGTTGAATTCACCGCCAGTGCGGTTACAATGTCATTGTTTGGGCTCGCAGGCAGCAAGTATGACCACTGGTAATTGCCATCGATATCCAACTTAACTATGGCTGCATCAACTCCTCCTACGGGCAGTGCAAGATCTTCACCGCCCTCGGATGGGTCGAGATCAATTTCGCCGCCAAATCTAACCCCCAAAATGCTGTTATCCTGATCGTCAATCGTCAATGCCGAGACTGCATCAGAGCCTGTGCTTCCGAATTGAAAAGCAGATATGAACAGTCCTTCCGTGTCATATTTAGCCAAAAATCCATCCAATCCTTGAACGGCTGTCATCGAACTGCTATTGGCTGAAGGATCAAAATCGACATTCAGAGAAAATCCGCCTGTAATTACGATGTTGTTTTCCGAATCAATACCCAAACCCTGAGCAGTCATCCCACTATTTAAGCCAATCCTGCCAAGATTAAAAGCCCAATTCAAATTCCCTTCGGTGTCGTATGAAGCGAGGAATAAATCGGGAGAACCGAGCGGTTCGAGAATAAAGTCTGTTTCGCTTGGATCAAAGTCAATATTCTCACTGAAGCTACCGTAAATCAGGCGATTTCCTTCTGAGTCGATAGAAGTTCGAGCCGCATTATCAATCAGCTCACTGCCCAGAGCTATTTGCCCTTCTATTGATGTGTATGAGTCTTGGCTAAAACCTGAGTTTAAGAGAGAAGCAAAAAAGAATGCGATGAGTATATGTTTTTTCATAGTAGAATGATCTAATGAGCTTTACCTTACGTTTTGTAATGTAGAAAAGTTTGGCAAAACTCGTTCAAATTTGGCTAAAATGAAATTCCATCACAGCGTGTTATCAGAAAAATACCAACAGAGTGATGAGCGATATGTAGCCCGCCATAGTTTACCTGTTGAATATCTGAAACATAACATCCTTATTTGACCTTTCAATCAGGTTTCTCAAATCAGCCTTCGGGAGGTTTCTTGAGCAAGTTTTTTGACTCAAGCGAAATCACTTCAGCATATTCATCAGTCGTAATACTACTTTTCTAATGAGAAAATCAAACGTCAAGGGAAGGACTGTTTTTGAAATCAAAGGAATAAATACGCCACTAATCAAAACCAAAAGCCCCCTTTGAAGCGTTACTATCCTAAATACATACACATGAAACATTATTTCATCATTATATCTACCCTTCTGTTTGCCTTTACGGCCTGCAGCCAAACCACCGAAAGAAATGCATCAGACAGCGAACCTCAGTATGAAGTGACCAAAACTGAGGAAGAGTGGAAAGAGCAGCTAACGGCTCAGGAATACGAAGTATTGAGAGAGAAGGGCACAGAAAGAGCCTTCTCGGGTGATTTGCTTGACACCAAAGAAGAAGGTGTATACATATGCGCCGCTTGTGATTTACCTCTTTTTGAATCGGAAACGAAGTTCAAATCAGGAACGGGATGGCCAAGTTTTTATACACATGTAGGAGATTCTAATGTAGTGGAAATTGCAGATAGAAGTTATGGAATGCTACGCACGGAAGTCGTTTGCGGTAGATGCGGAGGACACCTTGGCCATGTTTTCGAAGACGGTCCGGATCCAACAGGATTGCGCTACTGCATCAACTCAGTAAGTCTTGATTTTAAAGAGGAGTGATATTCAACTTTTTTAGGCGCTCAAACTTCTCGCCTTTTGCTCGTAGTCTTCGGATAGCGAATTCGGCGAAGAGTTCTTCTTTATACCAATTTCTTTCTCTTGTTTTTTTAACTACTTCAGCGTGCGGCGTGTTGGTATAAGCCGTCTCTTTCAAACTCTTTAGGTTTTTCCAGATACTAAAAGTAGCCTGCATAAAGATAGGGTATTCCCCTATCCCGACTTGGTGCAGCGCGGGAGCTGAATGCATGAAAGCTGCGACTTTCGGTACATTACGCCAAAAATCGGGTAGCGCATTAGAGCGAATCGTGGCTCTGGTCAGTACAGCAATGGGGTCATCATTGCTCATTATTGTAGAATCGTAAACAAAAGGATCCACCCCAACCCACTGTCCATGACCTTTATAAGGAGACAGAAGACACACCAAACAATCGGCAGAACCATCCATATACCATTTCAATTGCTTACTTCTTTCTACATAATGTAGAGCTTCTTGTTCTGTTTTAAAAAACAAAAGGACGGCATATCTCCGCAAGTCAGGAAAAATACTGAAACCACTACCACCGCCCGCCCCCATCATTTTCACATCAATTAAACCTTCAGACTCGAAAACGCGATTCCCACCTCTTCCTATGTTTTTAAAGGCTTCAAAAGCTTTGGCGGCAGACTTAAAAATAAACTCGCTATAAATCAGGTGAGTCATTCTCTCTTTACAAATTGATAAAAGGAAGCCCCTCTTCGATGAAATATAGCCTCTCAGGGGGGCATAGTTTAGATTCAACTCAAAACTTGGCATAAAGTTTAACATAGTTGAAGGGTAAACCAACTATTAACTAACCCAAAAATCATGGTCAGATTTTTTCCCCAAGAAGAATGGAAGCAACTTAAGTTTGAAGAGGGTGCTTTGCGCTACAACTATTCAATTTCAAATTTCGGCAGAATGATCAGCTATACAGATGATCCAAAAGAAGGTCGATTACTACGAGGTGGCCGTCTGGGAGGTTATCCCACTTTTGTATGCCGTCCTTTTGGCAAGGCCAAAACGTTCTATATACACAGGTTGGTAGCTCAGTATTTTTTAGAAAAGCAAGATCCGGACGAATCTTACATCATTCATTTGGATTACAACAAAACCAATAATTACATCAAAAACCTGGAGTGGGCTACGAAGAAAAAGATGGAGGCTCATCAGCAAAAAAGTCCTCACGTCATTCGAAGCAGAGAAGAGAGAAAACTCAGAAAGCCGCAAAAGGGACAGAAATTGACCTCAACTGATGTCATTCGGATAAAGAAGAAAATTTTCGACCCCAATCGCCGAACGCGATTGAAAATAATAGCCAAACAATTTGGCATTAGTGAAATGCAACTCTACAGAATAAAGTCAGGAGAAAACTGGTCTCACATCAGGGTTGCGTAGAGTATTGGGTTATATCCAAATTCTTCAGAGATTGGTTCACATCAATCTTTATCCCTTTTACGCCTGCCCCCTCGGCTGCTTCCAAATCTCTCCACTTATCCCCAATCATTACTGACAAGTGGGGATCAATGCCATGACTTGCAATGGCCTTTTCTATCATGCCTGAATGCGGCTTGCGACACAAGCAGTGACTAGTGGCATCGTGGTGAGGGCAAAAGTAAGTATCCAGGTAGTTTACTCCTGCTTTGAGAAATTCTGATTTCATGAACTCGTCAATTTCGTAGAAATCATCCAAAGTGTAACGCTCCTTTGCAATCCCACCTTGATTGGTAATCACCACAATTACAAAACCCTGATCAGACCATTTGACCAAGGTTGGGATTACCTCCGGGAGAATGGTAAATTCGGTAATGGATGTGGTATAATCACCCGGATCGTGGTTTATCACGCCATCGCGGTCTAAGAAAATTGCCTTTTTCATTCAGAACTGGGATTGAAGGTCTCAAAGGTATGGTCTGAATAAAATATCACAATCTTTTCGATGCTTCTTTCTTCCGATGAATTTGGCTTTATCTCTTCATAGGCTGATTTGTCTTCTAAACGGCCTGGCTTTGACGCTATGGCTTTTTGCGCAGGACCGCTTTCCGGTGACTTCCCGGTGAGTAACCACCCCGCATCTACGCGAGGAAATGCTTCCAGCACTTTTAAGAGGAAATCCATCGACGGCATATTTCGCCCATTGAGAATATGAGAGACTCCTGAACGTTGCACGCCGATCATATCGGCAAAGGACGAACTGGTTAAGTTATTAACCGTGATAATGGTCTTAATTCTATCAGCTAAATCCATGTATAC
>DATFKV010000395.1:0-8257 GCA_035268465.1 Cryomorphaceae bacterium
CTCCCGATTCTTTGGATTTTATTTCGGAAATGTTCAAATCGGGAAAGCTGGATACGCTTTCGCGGATAGAGGTGGATCGGTTGGCGGTAAGCCCTTTATAGTCCGTTTCAAGATTATTCTTATCTTGGTTCTATGTCTCAAAGAAAAAAAGTCCGTTTTTTCTTTCGCTATTTTCTCTCTGCGTTTCTTGTTGTAATGATTGGCGCCTATTTCAAAGTGAACCAGCATGAGCATGCTGATATAGTGTTGACCATAGCACTTCTTTATTCGCTTGCGATTTTGACTTCTTTTATGATTTACAACCGGAAAAGGAAGAGGTCAGCGCGGGTGAAAAGGTAATTCGAATGAAGCTTATTCTGTTCCGACTAGAGAATGTAAAAGCAAAGTGCTGATACAATTGATCATACACAAAAGGAAAATTGATTTGTTACTCGTCCTGAAAGGACGTCACCAGTCAGCATCGGGTGCAACCCGATGCTAATTTAGCGGGAATCATCAAAGCCCCGGCGGGGCGACATCATTGAGAAGAAATAGGGATTATTCTCCCTCCGGTCGAATGATCCCTTTCGCTCCGAATTCCGAGAAAGAAAACCACCGACTACCGTCGGCGTGTTTTTTCGTGTATAAAATACCTTTCAAGCAAGCTTGAGGTTTTTATACACGAAAAAACCCATCGCTCATGCGATGGGTTTTCCTTCTCTTAGTGACCGCGCAGGGATTCGAACCCCGAACCTCCGCATCCGTAGTGCGGTGCTCTATCCAGTTAAGCTACGCAGCCAAAAATCGGAGTGCAAATATAAGGAATTTTCTATCTTCAGAAAGATTTTAGAACATGTAAATTGCTTTTAGCACCACTTGGCTTTGGAGACCTCGCTCGTTCACCTCGCCTAGTTTGATTTGCTCAAAGCTGGCATTGTATCCAATGTTTAATATGAACTTGCTGCCCAGGGTGATCTGACCCCCTAAGGCGGCGAATCCTCCAAATCCTGCGCCGGTCAATAAATTCGCTTCGTCGACAAACTGACTCTGTTGATTGAAAAATACTGTGAGATCTCGTACAACACCATCATCAAGGGAATAGAAATTTTCTTCGAATTTGGTGAAAGTGAAATTTATTCCCACGTCCACATAGGGCAAAATTGTAGTAGATCTGCCCTGACGCTCAAATTGTTCTCGGAGCAAAACGCGATGCAAACCAAGATTGACAATTAGTCGCTGTTCCTCACCTCGAATGCCAAAACGCCTTAATCGTTGATTTTGAGTGGGGTCCGGGCTTGGTGAAAATGTTTGAATGGTAAATTCACCGACTGTAACGGGATTGGTCCCATTTATCTCGGCATATACACCGAAGTCGGCGTTGAACATGTATCTCAAGTGGCCGCCGTACATGAATGATCCGCTAAATTGCATGACCCCCGGCATGTCATCTTCCGTAAAAGCCCACTCTCCGTCAGCCAGTCCCAATGCCGTGCTTGTTTGTCTTCGGAATTCAGGATTGCCTTGGATGGAACGATTGAGCCAAGCATTTGCAAAATCATTGATGGTCCCATCTCTTTGATAACCATATCCCCCATAAATGACTGCGGAATTGTTGTTGGCAAAATAGTAACCTAGATTCAATGCGATGTACAATCCCTTAATACTATCCGGATCGACAGGTCCTTCGCCATCGGCATAATTGTAAACTTGTGCCTTACCCGAAAGGGCAAAGAACAAAACACCGACTATCAGGAAAATTTTCTTATTCATACAGCTTTGCTTTAACGTCTTCCAAAATTTCATTTACCCAAAGTTCGTACATATCTCCGGAAGGATGCAAATTATCCGGAGCGACCAAAGAGGGGTTGTCTTCAGCTTGCCTCGATATTTCAGTGATGTCGAAGTAACTTACTCCGTATGTGTTCGTGATTGCTAAGTTGATAGCATTAAATGTATCGACTCCCGCTGAGGCGTTGGGATAACTTTGTCCGAAAGGAGTTACTCCGTAATCGGGTATACTGAGTACAAATACCCGATCTGTGTCATTTCCGGCAAAGCCGATCGCGGTGTTCAACAACTGTTCGAACTCAACGGCATAGACACTGTCAGATCGATTTTGAAATTGATTGTTGACCCCAATGAGAAGTGATACCAAATCGTATTCCTGATTGAGATCAGCAGTATCGATCCCTGAAATGAGCTGATCGGTGCGCCAGCCTCCATGAGCAACGATATCTACTTCGGCACCTTCCAAGAAGATGTCTTGATCGAGTCGAGCAACCAACTGAGTGGGATAATTGCGGGAGCTGTCGGGAAGTGCCGTGCCTATGGTGTAACTATCGCCTAGTGCCAAATAGCTGAACCGAATGGTGTCCTGAACAGTGACCGTCGAATCCTGCCATTGAGGAGCACTAGGGAGTTTTTGATCCTCTTTGTCTTGGCAAGAGGTCAAGCTCAGTAAGATGAGGAAAATGATTCCCATGATTCGGTTAGGTTTGAAGTACGCCAACATTGTAAGGTCTTTCTGCGGGAGAATTGTTAGCTGCTTCGATGCCCATAGCGAGGTGCTTCCGAGTTTCGGCAGGGTCGATTATTGCATCGAGCCAAAGACGTGAAGCGGCATACTGCGGTTTGGTCTGTTCATCGTACCTGTTTTTGATCTTGTCAAAAAGCTCTTTCTCCTTCTCTTTGGTAATTTCTTTGCCCTTTGCTTTTTGAGAGGCCACTTCAATGCTCAGTAAAACTTTGGCCGCTTGTTCGCCACCCATTACAGCTACTCGGGCAGTAGGCCATCCCACGATTAATCTGGGGTCGTAAGCTTTCCCGCACATGGCATAATTTCCGGCGCCGTAGCTATTTCCCATCACAACTGTGAACTTCGGTACGACGGAATTGCTCATGGCATTGACCAATTTGGCACCGTCCTTAATTATTCCTCCATGCTCACTGCGGCTTCCCACCATAAATCCGGTTACGTCTTGCAAGAAAACCAGGGGAATATTCTTTTGGTTGCAATTCATGATGAAGCGAGAAGCCTTATCGGCTGAGTCGCTGTAAATCACTCCGCCAAATTGCATTTCGCCTTTGGCACTTTTTACAATACTTCTTTGATTGGCCACAATTCCTACCGACCAACCATCAATTCTGGCATATGCACATACGATTGTTTGACCAAATCCTTTCTTGTATTCGGTCATTTTGCTCTCATCTACGAGGCACTTGATGACTTCCCTTACGTCGTAAGTCTTTCCTTTGTCAGCCGGAAAGACTCGGTAGATTTCACTGAGTTCGGCCTCAGGCATTTTTGCCTCCTTCCGGTTGAATCCTGCCTTCTGATTGGTCTCTCCGATTTTGTCTACCAAATCGCGAATGGTGGATAGGCATTCCTCATCATCCTCGACTTTGTAATCAGTCACTCCCGATATTTCGCTGTGGGTAGTAGCTCCACCCAGGGTTTCGTTGTCAATGTTTTCGCCAATAGCAGCTTTTACCAAGTAAGAGCCCGCTAAGAATATGGTTCCCGTTTTGTTGACGATAAGCGATTCGTCGCTCATAATCGGGAGGTAAGCTCCACCGGCTACGCAGCTGCCCATCACGGCGGCTATTTGCGGAATACCGCGACTCGACATGACCGCGTTGTTGCGGAAAATCCGTCCAAAATGTTCTTTATCGGGAAAGATTTCATCCTGCATGGGCAGGAAAACTCCCGCGCTATCTACCAGATAGATAATCGGAATGTGATTCTCCATGGCAATTTCCTGAGCCCTCAGGTTTTTCTTTCCGGTAATGGGAAACCAGGCTCCCGCTTTTACAGTAGCATCGTTTGCTACTACAATGCATTGACGGCCTTTCACGTACCCCATCACCACGACCACACCTCCGGAAGGACACCCTCCGTATTCTTCATACATGCCGTGACCGGCATATGCGCCTATTTCGATGCGATCGGCGTTCTCATCGAGGAGCAAATCTATTCTCTCCCTCGCGGTGAGCTTACCCTTTTCGTGCTGTTTCTGAATTTTGGATTTACCGCCTCCGAGGTAGATTTTTTCGAGTTCTCTTCTCACTTTTGACACCATCAATCGTATGGTATCTTCATTCTTATTCAATTCGAGTTCTTTCTTATTCGCCATGAGCGTTGCTTCGTTTTTTTCAGTGGTGCCCAAATATACGGTTTCAACCTTTTAGGACCGACAAGGCAGCCGGACCTTCGTTGAAGAGTAGGTCCGGAATCGAAAGATTGGGTTGAAATTCAAAACGATCGTGAAATACCTGGAGGTATTTTTTCGATTGAAATGCATTTGGAAACTGTTCGGGGGTCTTTATTCGTTGTCGCAAATCACAATCAGTGTCGACCTCGATGTATTCATCACCGATTATTATGTCCGGCTTAAACTTGAGCAGGCTCATCCAGAGTTTGAGGCTTTCGCGAAAGAAGCTGCCGAAATCGGGGTGTCGGGTTTCAAAAAGTGCGATGATTTTGGGATAATAATGGTCAAAGAACGGAGCGGAGCGATAGGCTGATTCCAGAGCTCTCTTGTGCAAGCGAACCCATGGTTCATCGTAGTCAATGAGAATGTTCTTGGTTGGAATCTTTTCTCCTTTTTGACCTACTACATTGATCGTCAGCGTTTGTACCCCATTTGCCGCAAGGATATGATACCGATTGCGAATGGATTGCTTTACGTAGTGCTCGGCACCGTCGAAATACACACGGTATCCGCGCGCCATTGCCACAAAGAGTCCAACGGGTGGCACCAAACTAAAGGGAGAAATGATAGTGCCCTGATCATTCATCGCCTACCAGCGAAAACAATCGACTCCAGCGAATTCCCGTCTCCGGGTCTTTGCTAAACCAAATAAAGACTGCTTTCCCCACCACATGATCAAACGGAACGAAACCCCAAAACCGCGAGTCGGCTGAGTTGTGCCGATTGTCGCCCATCAGGAAATAATAATCCTGCTTGAAAGTGTAGCCGTCCGTTTTTTCTCCGTTGATGAAAATCTCACCATTTCTCACTTCCAGATCATTGTCTTCGTAAATATCGATGACTCTGCGGTAGAGCGGCAAATTTTCCATTGAAAGGTTGACCATATCGCCTTTCTTTGGAATCCAGAGAGGCCCGAAATTGTCTTCGGTCCAACTATAGTCGGGGTGGTTGGGGAATATGTGTAGATCGGCCTGCGGCCTTTTCATTTCGATGGACACCGAATCGACCGATGACATCCCTTCGATGATTTCCTTTTCTCGATCGGTCAACGGCATGCGGTAGTAGCGATTGAGCGCGTAAAATTGCCGCTCGG
The DNA here is from genome assembly GCA_035268465.1 of Cryomorphaceae bacterium. Lineage (GTDB taxonomy): Bacteria > Bacteroidota > Bacteroidia > Flavobacteriales_D > Cryomorphaceae > JAKVAV01. Next base: position 5,284 of record DATFKV010000395.1, read on the forward strand.
CATCGGTGATGTAAATGTCGTACTTCTCTTGTAGCACCTCCACCGAAAGGGCTGACTTTGCGTAAACGTCGTAGACAAATTGGACGCCATTCGGCCTTCGGATCTGCTCGCCGTCGATGTGAACACGGCGGTCGATCACTTCAATCACATCGCCGGGAAGGCCGATGGTTCTCTTGATGTAATTTTCTTTTTTATCCAGCGGCCGAACGGTGATGCCGCCCGTTTCGGCCATTCTTCCCTCGTCGGTAATGAACCTTTCTTTCATCAGGTTTTCTCGGCCAAACTGGCGGGCAAGCTGGTAATAGCTGCTTTCTTGTGCATTGACCACTACCGTATCCCCTTCCGGGAAATTGAAAACCGTGGCATCGTAGCGCTCCACTTCCCCGAATCCCGGTAATCTGAAGTAGGGGAGCTTTTGCCATTCCACGTACGACTTGGCATTGATCACGGGAATGGTGTGGTGGGTAAAGGGAAAGGTGAGAGGCGTCATGGGCAATCGCGGCCCGTAGCTGAGCTTACTCACAAATAAGTAGTCGCCTACCAATAAGGATTTTTCCATCGAGGGAGTGGGGATGGTAAACGCTTCGATGGTAAAGGTTCGGATGATGGTGGCGGCGATCACCGCGAAAACGATGGCTTCGGCCCATTCGCGACCTTTTCCCTTTTTCTCATGTTTGTAATCGGGAAGGCCGACATACTTGATATCATCTTTGAACGCAATGATTCCGAGCGCAATAAAAGGCAAAAAAATGGCCAGGAAGTAATCCTTCCACGTTCGCATGCCGAAGGCTCTCACCAGCTCGACGTGCATGGCTCCGAGCAATACGAAGTTGACACCTGGCACAATGAGGATTAACAGCCACCACCAAGGTTTGTCGATGACTTTGAGCCAAACGTAGAGGTTGTAAACCGGAACGAATCCCGCCCAACTCGGCTCGTGGTCTGCCTTTTTGAAAATTTTCCAAAGGCAAATGAAATAGGAGAGGATGGTGAGGTAAAAAATGCCGTAAGCTATGATCATAGTTGAATGAGGTTGTTCATGTTGTAAAACCCGGGTTTCTGTTTCACCAGAAATTCTGCAGCCATTATGGCTCCGAGCGCAAAACCGTCTCGGGAAAATGCTTCGTGTTTTATTTCGATAGAGTCTATTTCTGATTTGAACCGCACGATATGAGTTCCCTTGATATCCCCTTCGCGATAGGCGGTAATGGGAACCGTCGTCGGATTCAAGTCTTTTTTCTTCAATTGATAATCTGAGTAGTTCTTGTTCTCAGTCACAACTTCTTTGGCTAGGGTTTCAGCAGTTCCGCTGGGAGCGTCTTTTTTGCCCGTATGGTGCCACTCTTCAATTTCTGCTTGGTAGCTGAAGTCATTCATTATTCGTGAGAGCTGAGCGGTGAGGTGATGGGTAATGAATACTCCGGGTGAAAAATTGGAGGCGTAAAAAAAGCGGCCATTTGAATCTGAACACATTTCTTTTACGTTTTCCATTTCTCTGTACCAACCGGTAGTCCCCGTCACCAAAGGAATGGATTGATTTAATATTTCTTGAAAATTGGCTATTGCCGAATCGGGCTGAGTAAATTCAATCGCTACATCGCAAGCAGGAAGGTGCCTCACAGCCGATTTATTTTCAGAAGAAAGTGTTGCCACTATTTCGTGTCCTTTTTCTGTCGCCAGTTTGGCAATTCGCTTACCCATTCGTCCGTAGCCGATTATTGCAATTTTCATAGAGACGATTCCAAGCGGGCGAAGTTACAATTTAAGCGACAATGTCAATCCCGCAACCGGTCGCAGTGACGGCGTAACGAATGGTTGAATGTTCATGCTCAAATCTTCTCCTACGTCGAAGTAAAAGAGATGAGCATCAACGTTTGCGTCGATGATGTTCAAAATGTAGATGGCGGCGATGGCAATGTAAGACAGATCACGCCATGTCTTGTATTGGCTAATGACCTCTTGGAGCTGAGCGGAAGTAAACCCGGTGCCATTCTCAGTATCGGGGTCTCCGTCAGTCTCAGCCTTAAAGGCATCTTTGTAAAAATCGATTTGTTTGAGATTGTCGTTAAGGTACCAGCCTGCTACAGCAAACCCTCCGTAAAGAATCGGCACTTTCCAATATTTTTTGTTGTAGATCTGACCAAGTCCCGGCAGAACGGCAGACATGATTGTAGCCTTTCTAGGGCTGTGGATTTGAGCCACTGACTCAGAGGTCACTTCTTCTACTTCTCCTTCCACTCGACCTCTTTCCACATCCAATACCACGTCGGTACTATCCGTCTGAGCGAATGAGGCAATCGTGCTTAACACGATGAATAAAATGAGTGAAACTCCTTTTGTGAAATTAGTCTTCAAGTGAATCGATAATGCGTCGCAGTTGATCATCCGAGGCAAAGGTAATCTCTATTTTTCCTTTTCCTTTTTGATCTCGCTTGATGTCAACTTTTGTGCCAAAGCGATCCATCAAATCGGCTTTGAATTTTTGGTGCTGAAATGAAAGAGGAGCAGGTTTCGTCTTTTTCTTTACCGTTTTGGATTCTTTACCGAAATCTTCTATTTGCCGAACCGACATTCCCTCAGAGAGAATTTTCTTGAATGCCGTAAGCAACTCTACTTCATTGTCAAATGCGAGAAGGGCTCGGGCATGGCCCATGGAGATTTTTGTTTCTCTGAGTGCCATTTGCACCTCAGGCGGAAGCTTTAGTAAACGGAGATAATTGCTTACCGTAGCCCTCTTTTTACCCACCCTTTGGCTCATGGCCTCCTGGGTGAGATTGCACTCTTCTATCAGTCTTTGGTACGAGATAGCGATCTCTATAGGGTCCAAGCTTTTTCGTTGAATGTTCTCAACGAGAGCCATCTCGAGCATGGCTTGATCATTGGCTACCCTTATATACGCAGGAATTTCATTCAGACCTGCTATTTGAGAAGCACGAAATCTTCGTTCACCGCTGATGAGCTGAAAACGGTCGTG
>DATFKV010000396.1:0-3750 GCA_035268465.1 Cryomorphaceae bacterium
GCAATAGAAACGGAAAAAATTCTCAAAGAAATTTCTGCATTTTCAGCGAACACTTTGGACGAAGTAGAAGCCTTTCGCATCAAATATTTGGGAAAGAAAGGTGTAGTGAAGGACTTGTCTTCTATGATAAAGGATATTGCCCCTGAGGAAAGAAAAGCTTTTGGTCAGTCTTTAAATCAAGTGAAAAATGCAGTAGCCGAGCGAATAGAAGAAATCAAATTGGTTTTATCGCAAGGTTCTGATGAAGCTGCTTCTGAAGAAGATACAACACGTCCTTCGGGAGGTGAAGCTATCGGTTCAAGGCATCCGGTAAGTTTGGTTCGAAGAGAAATTGAGGAGATTTTTCAGCGCATCGGTTTCACCATCGCATCAGGTCCTGAAATCGAGGATGACTGGCACAATTTCTCAGCTTTGAATTTCCCTGAAAACCATCCCGCGCGTGATATGCAGGATACCTTTTTTATAGAACAAAATCCTGATATTGCTTTAAGAACCCATACCAGCAGTGTTCAGGTGCGTGTGATGGAAAACAACCGGCCCCCCATTCGAATTATATCTCCCGGGCGCGTTTATCGAAATGAGGCGATTTCTTCAAGGTCTCACTGCATCTTCCACCAAGTGGAGGGATTGTACATTGATAAAGGAGTAACCTTCGCTGACATGGTTCAAACCATTAAGTACTTTGCCCAAGCCTTTTTTGGTAAAGCCAAAATCAGACTGCGCCCGTCATATTTTCCATTTACTGAACCCAGTGCAGAAGTAGATGTGTATTGGGGTTTGGAAAATGAAACCGACTACCGCATTACCAAGGGCACGGGGTGGCTTGAAATTATGGGCTGTGGCATGGTAGACCCTGACGTTCTTAAGGCCTCGGGTATTGATCCGAATGAGTACTCAGGATATGCTTTTGGTATGGGCGTAGAGCGAATCGCAATGAACCGGTACCAAATTGGCGACATTCGTATGTTGTTTGAAAATGACGTGAGGTTTCTCAGTCAGTTAAAAGGGGCTTGGTAATTAAACCTTGCCCAATTTCAACATATTAGTCATCCCCTGTTCGTTCATCGGCATACTCGCCAAGTGAATGATCTTATCACCACTGTTCACAAGGTTTTTCTTCTTGAGGATATACTTAATATCGGCAATGGTATGGTCGGTGCTCACCATCTTATCATAATAGAATGATTTCACACCCCATACCAAGCTCATCTGTGTCAGGATATTTTTATTTCCGGTAAACAAGAAAATTTCTGCTTTGGGTCTTTGGCTGGAGATTTTAAACCCGGTGTACCCGCTAAAGGTCATTGTAATAATGGCTGAGGCTTTTACCCGGTTTGAAAGTCGGGTAGCGTTGAAACATATAGAGTCAGTAATGTATCTGTCTTCTATACTTTCCACCGGTGGTTCTTCGTGATGGTAAATTTCATCGGAAGTCTCTACTTCTCTTACGATAGATGACATCACTTCAATAACCCTAACGGGGTGCTTACCGACGGATGTTTCGGCACTGAGCATGACAGCGTCAGCTCCATCGAGAACGGCATTAGCCACATCGTTTACCTCTGCCCTTGTGGGAGTGTTGTCGTTGATCATGCTTTCCATCATCTGGGTGGCCACGATAACCGGCTTGCTACTCTTGAGGGCTTTTGTCACCAGCATCTTTTGAACCAAAGGAACATTTTGAAGCGGAATCTCGACTCCCAAATCTCCTCGCGCTACCATCAATGCATCGGTTTCACGAATAATATCATCTATGTCTTGAATAGCCTCGGGCTTTTCGATCTTAGCCACTACTCGTGCATGCTTCTCTTTGGAGCGGATAATGTGCTTGAGCTCAATGATATCTCGGGCGGAACGCACAAAGGAAAGCCCCACCCAATCAACGTCCATATCGAGTACGAAATTCAAGTCTTCCAGGTCTTTCTCGGTAAGGCAAGGCAAAGAAATCCGAGTATTTGGCAAGTTCACACCCTTCCTATTCTTGAGAAGACCGCCGTGCTTGACCTTGGCCACTACCTCATTTTTGCCATTTGTTGAGATGGCTTCGAGTTCAAGCTTACCATCATCCAATAGTATTCTCTCACCGACCTTCACATCCGCGGCAAACTGAGGATAAGTGATGTATATTTTGCTTGAATCGCCTTCTTTCGTGGTAAAAGTGATCTCTTCACCAGCCTTTAGCAGGAGTCCCTCTCCTTCAAATTCTCCGACCCTTAACTTCGGACCTTGAAGATCAGCAAGGATAGCCGTATTGGTCCCTAATTGTTCATCCGCCTTACGAATATTTTCTATGGTTTTTGCGTGGTCTTCATACGATCCGTGCGAAAAATTAATACGGCATACATCCAAGCCTTGATTAATCATTTGCGCGATGGTTTCCTGACTATCAGAAGCAGGGCCCATAGTAGCCACAATCTTAGTTCTCTTATTTTTCATGCTGCTAACAAAATATTTTGCTTTAATCTCAATAATTCCAGATCTATTTCAAATGCCATAAGCACTGTCTCCGTAGCTCTTAGTTTGTCAATTAGGTCATTTCTTTCAACCTCATCCGAGAGATCGATAACCAGTAAAAAATCTGCATTCTTTACCTCGGGTAAGAAAAGGCTTACCCCTTTCTTATTTTCAATGAGTCTATACCTTATATGAAGGTTTTCATCAAAAAAACTAAAAAAAGCATGGTGTCTGGATGTCTTGGTTTTTGAAAAGATTTCTATGTCTGAATCTCTTTTCAATTCCAATCTCAGCGATTTATTCAACATCCAACATACCCTATGACTCTTGGATGTGGAAACAATACCAAAAGCCATAAAGGCATATTCGTCTTCTAGTTCCAGAGTCAGCTTGGCCATAGTTGTTGTCAAAGTAACACGAAGCTATGAAATATTAGTTAGCTAATTCGGATATCTTAGTCAAAGCTTCTTTCGCAGCATTTTGTTCTGCTCGTTTCTTGGAGCTGCCCTGTCCTCGTCCTATCTCATTCTTATTCCACATTACTCTTGATAAAAAGCGATGAGATCCTTTTTCAGCTTCGACGGGTGCCGTCTTAAATACCACTTTGGCTTCCATTCGGTGGGCCTCTTCGTGCAAGCGACTCTTAAAATCACTCTCGGTATTCTGCACACTCCCCAGATTTGCATATTTAGTCAGTGCCTTTAAAATGGCCGCCTTGGCTTTTTTATATCCTCTGTCGAGGTAAATGGCACCCACTACCGCCTCGAATGCATTTCCGGAAATTGATTCCCTTGAATTGGTGGCTTGCACGTCAGTTTCGATAAGTAGGTGCAACCCCATTTCTACCGCCGTTTTATTCAAGTTGATGCGACTTACAATTCTGCTTTTCATTTTGGTCATTTCCCCTTCTTCTGCCGAAGGGTGGGATTGATACAAATACTCTGCAATGACAGAATCTATTATAGCGTCGCCTAAGAACTCAAGCCGCTCATTACTCAATCGGGCATTATTGTAAATATTTCGTGCGGCAGACTTATGACAAAATGCTTGTCGAAAAAGAAATATTTTTTTTGGTCTAATCTCAAAAGACCGAATGAGGAGAGCTTCTATCTCCTTATCTCTGGCAGATTTTGAACGGAAAAATAACGATTTAAAATCCACGAGGAAAAATATTTACTCCTCGAATTTTTTGAATACAAGGGATGCGTTGTGACCTCCAAATCCAAATGTATTACTCATGGCAATCTTTACATCACGTTCTTGGGCAACGTTTAGTGTAAGATTTAGTTTATTGTC
>DATFKV010000397.1:0-2362 GCA_035268465.1 Cryomorphaceae bacterium
AGGTTTTGGAAAACCACTTTCCCTTTTGCATCGGTAAAATCGGAAATGATGTCCCGTGGGCCTACCAGAAAAACTTCCATGCTATCTATGGGGGAGGATTGAGTCAAGGAGATGACATTGACCGTGAGGGTTTGCGCTTGCGCGAAAAAGGGTAGGAGGGCCAATGCGCACAGGGCGAATAGCTTCTTCATATGAAAGAGATAATCAGTTAATGTTCGGATGAATGATCGGTAAAAGCTGAAGCGGCGGAAACTAGAGGCGGTGCTCTGCCGGCTATTCGGATAATGCCAATGCGAGGGTTGAGCGTTTGAATAGAATCTCCTAAGTTTGAAGAAGAGGAAAGCGAGCTTTTCACTTCTTTTCTGAAAAGGATTTTTTCAATCTCAATGGAAGAAGAGCGCAGCCACGCGGCTAATGACTTTTCATCGTCGATATCAGCCAGCTTTACCAGCTTTAGATGATTTGACAGGAGTTGGCTCAGTCTCGAGTCGGTCTCGTCGTGACTTTCGAGTGCTTTGCAGAACTCAGTCGCATTAAAGTCTTTTTTTCGCAATCCGATCAGGTAGTTTCCTCCATCCAAAGAAGGACCAAGCACTGAGTTTCCTCTATCTAAGTTTTGGGAGGCTTGAAGAATCAATTTCCCGTCTAGATCGGGAGTGTCATTTCCTACTGCAATGACATTTTTATAGCCTCTGGCGAAAGCCTCGGAAAAAGCATGAGTAAGCCTTTCGGCCAAATTGTTTCCGATTTGATTCTCTTCGTCAAAAAATAGAACGGGTAGCTCCGTAGAGCGAATGGCTTTAAGGGTATGTCGATGAAGACGATCAATCAATTTGCGGTGAAACCTTTTTCCGGCAAAACGATTTTGCTTGAGGTCTTCGCCCGCACTGCGGGCAAAATAAACTAGAACGGTTTCGGGTGATCGGCACATATTTCTTCTCGGTTCAAATCAAATACGCATAGAAATCGCATTCAGATTTGAGCGTGCAATATCCTGAAAATTATCTGAGAAGCTAATGGGGCGAGATTTATAATTGAACGCTTGTCGGCTGTGCGGCAATAGCGGTTCTTTTGAAGGGTTAACCCATTTAGATCGGGTGGTTTGAAATAATTGAGTCTTGGCAGAGAACAGATGTCAGATGTCAGATGTCAGAGATCAGAGAACAGATGTCAGATGTCAGAGATCAGAGAACAGATGTCAGAGATCAGAGAGAAATTGGGAATTATCAATGGTTAATGATCAATATTACCGATTGATGTTCAACTCGTTTTGACAAGTCAGATCTCGGTACCCCAATACTTCACTTCGGCGCCGATCAGTGTGCTGTAAAATAGATCAGCAGCTTTTTTACGGAGAGTCTTTCGATTAATGGTAAAGAGACATGAATTACCGCAGTGCTGCGTGCTTTGTGGTTTCCTGAGCTTTCCGCGAAATTCCAATCAATCATCGGTACAGTGAACTCTACGTTACCTTTTCGCCCTGAAGCTTTTTCAAACCGACAAATAGAATTGTTCGAGTCTTAAATGGGGAGGTCGTTTTTTTATTTCAGTTTGATGAAGGATTTTGAGAGCTCTTTTCCGTCGGGCCACGTGAATTTTGCCAAGTATCCGCCCGCCGGAAGTGAAACAAGACTTTGCTTATGGCTGGTCTGATTCTCCAATCCGGAAGAACTGATCAGCCTCCCATAACTATCAAAAATGTCAAGGTGTTGAGGAGATTCACCTTCCCAAGAAAAGAATATCTGATGGACGGCGGGATTTGGGTAGACGATGAGATGGCCGTCCGCTAAGGGCAAATCAAATCGGTACATTTCATTCAGCCGTAAATCGGATGAGCTTATTCCGGTTCCTAGAAAAGCTTCACCGCCAATGGAAAATGCAAATGCTCCTTTAAATGGAATGGATGGCACCTCAGCCGACTGGCTCCAAGTATCGTCAAAGGAGCTATACTCGTACACTTCATTGAGATAATCCAGGTTTTGATCTTGACCCGCGGCAACGAAACCCTTGGCGCCAAGGGTAAACTCTACGGCGTAGTACCTCGTTTGGCCAACGAAGTCATTTCTGCGCGTCCACTCGCCATCGATAGGGTTGAATTGCCACCAATCACTTGCAAATGAATTGTCCTGTAGTCTTCCAAGTCCGGCAAAACCAAAGGTGCCTATATTCATTCCGATCGCCTCAAATCTCCTTCCGCCCGGGAAATCATTGATTTGCGACCACTCGTTGGTTCCGGGGTCGTATTTCCAAAAGTCATCAAAGTATTCATCTCCGTTTCTTCCCGTTCCTACATAAGCGTATTCGCCTATGGGAAATGCGATGGGCGAAGATCTTGGCTCTCCCGGAAATGAGGCTTTCTGAG
>DATFKV010000398.1:0-4270 GCA_035268465.1 Cryomorphaceae bacterium
CATCCTGGCTCTTCCGCTGCCGGTGCTTATGTGAACCTTGTAACCAATTTAAACTTCGACGCCTACCCGATTATCTGTATGAATATATTTACCGATGCACCTATCGGAACCAGTGTGACCCTCAGAATAGAAGACACGGATACAGGTCAGCCGGACATAAATGCTGTGGCTTTAACGACCGTCTCGGGAGAATGGGAACCGCTTTGTTTTGTTTACCAATTGGCACCCGATGCCTACGACCGCCTCACCTTCTTATTTGATTTGGGAAATATAGGAGATGGATCATCCACCTCTACTTTTCTTTTTGATGAAGTGGAGCAGCTCATTACACCTGCTGACTTCTTCTACACCATTGGCAGTGCCTATTTTTGTCCGGGTTTTCCTGTTACTTTCAATATTCCGGGTGCAAGCGTCAACTCAGAATGGTATTCAAATCAGGCTTTGACCAATTTGGTAGGAATAGGAAACCCATTTACAACCCCAAGTCCTCTTTTTGCTAACACCTCATATTGGGTTCAGGACAATTCTTCCACGTTTCTCGGAGAAGATTTATACGGACCTAGTGAAGCTATTTTGGGAGGTCCTACTGGTACGCCGAATACGGTAAGTACATTTTTCACCTCGAATATGAATGGAGAATTTAGATCAGTAAAAATGCGACAACGGGTTATAGGTGCGCCAACACTCTGCAATTATACCGTTACCGCATTCAACCTGACAGCTGCCGATAGCAGATCACTCAATTGGTCAACTGCCCCACCTACTGATGGAGCTGTTTATACTTATAATTTTCCAACAGCTCTTCCTATAACTTTTGGTGATGAAGTTGAATTGGAAATCACGAGTTTCACACCAGGCTGCCATGTTCAGGCTTCAAATTCAGGTGATAATGTAAACTTTCTACCTTTCGCCGTCAATGGATCTAATGATCCACAAATAACATTTACAGGGCATACCACAGAGGGTGTTGCTGATCAACTTATGTCTGGAATGGACTATAGAATTTTCGGCGATTATGTAACATCTGTACTCTACCAAGTCAACGCCATAGCCGATTGTGCCAACCCCCTCCCCATCGAATTACTCGACTTTTTTGTAAGCGATAACAAAGGAGACGCGCTGCTGCAATGGTCTACCGCATCGGAACAAAACAACGACCGATTTGAACTCTTGAGAACCATTGACGGAATCCATTTCGAAACGGTGGGAACTGTCGGTGGCGCGGGAAATTCATCCACGGAACTCCATTATTCGTTTCGCGACCGCAATCCATTGAGTGGCCAGAGCTACTACCTGCTGAAGCAAATCGACTTTGACGGCAAGGAGTCCGATAGCGAATTGGTGGCTTTTACCAATGAAGGGACGGGCGGATTTCAGCTCTTCCCCAACCCCACTTCACAGGATTTGACCCTCATGCTCAGCGAGGGCTACGACAAAATAGAAATAAGAGTGTACGACCTAAGCGGTCGACTGATCAATCAGCACAACTTTGGAGCAACTGACAACCTCAGTTTTGAACTAACGGGAAACCCGGGGACATACTTTGTGGAGGTTTTGGTAGATGAGCAAAGACGGGAGACATTCAATGTGATGAAGTTATAAAGGTTTAAAAGATTTTTGAAAAGCTTACAGGTTTGTCAGTTCGAGTATTTTTCGCTGACGTAGGAAACGGAAAATGTATCGAGAACGGTTATACCGTAAATTTTGGCTATTGGTCAATCCACCTCCGTCTTCATTTCCGCAGGCTGCAATGAATCCACCTCCTCCTGTCCATGCGGACTCCCTGCGGTCGGAGACGGAGGTGGATTTTGCGGAACATGAGAACTCGAAACATTTCCCACCGTCCAAATTCACTCCATCTCCAAACTCTCCGAATCAACCATATTGACCCAACGCTTCATCTTCTTTTGGATCACTCTGAAGTGGTGTTTGTCTTCTTCAGTGACGAAGGTGATGGCATCACCCGGATTTTCGGCGCGGCCCGTTCGGCCGATGCGGTGAATGAAGTCTTTTGGAGATCGAGGCAATTCGTAGTTCACCACGTGAGGCAGGAAGTTGATATCAATCCCTCGGGAGAGCAAATCAGTGGCCACCAGCACGCGCAAATTACCTGCGGCGAATTTTGTCAGCGCATCTCTCCTACTGCCCTGGCTCTTTTTACTATGTATGGCACGGGCATCAATTCCGTTTCGCTGCAACTTATCGGCTACCAAATCGGCCTGATAAACCGAAGAGGTGAAGACCAATACTTGCTTCCAATCATTGCTTTGAATCAAATGCCGCAGGAGTGGCCCTTTCTTTTCAGGGGTTACAAAATAGCCCACCTGATTGATCAATTCCACCGTTTCCTTTTCGGCCTCTACCTTTATATGGACAGGATTTTTGAGCAAGACACGCTCCACCGATTGCACCTCTGCACTTAAGGTGGCAGAGAACAAAAGATTTTGTCGCCGTTCGGGCAAGAGGGCAAAGATGCGATCCATCTCCTTCTTGAATCCCAAATTGAGCATCTTGTCAGCCTCGTCCAAAATCAGCATACTCAAATCGTCAAAGTGCATGGCGTTTGATTCGGCCAGCTCCAGCAATCGCCCCGGAGTGGCCACCAAAACATTGACGTGCTGCATCCCTTTCATCTGAGGGTTGATGGAAGCACCGCCAAACACCGCCATAGATTTAAACTGAAAGGGAAGGGGTTCTGAAAAGGTGCGAAATACCTGTTCTACCTGAATGGCTAGTTCCCGGGTAGGAACCAAGACCAAGACATTGATATGCCTGTTCTTGGTCGTGGTTTTGCCTTTCAGCTTTTGCAAAATGGGCAACGCATAGGCAGCCGTTTTTCCTGAACCGGTGGGCGCGAGTCCCAAGACATCCTTTCCTTCTAAAATGGCGGGAATGGCCTCCGTCTGGATGGGCGTCGGTTTGGCGTAGGCTTGCTTAACTATTGACTTAATGATGTACGGGGCGAGGCCCAGCTCTCTGAAAGACATAAAATGGTGGTTTGCTTTTCGCCGCGAAGGTAAGTTTTAAAAAAGTGAGGGAATAAGGGCATCAGCTTTATGCCATGCCTGTTTTTTTGATGTGAGGCTCATTTCCACAGAGTCGCTTGCAAAATTCCAAAATCGCCCCCGTTGAAACACATGGACATTGTAATCCGTTTTAAGCTATATTTGAAAAAAAAGGGATGAAAAAACTCGCCTGTCTTTTATGCCTAATTCCGGCAATGAGCTTTGCCCAAATTACCTTTGAGGATGTAGCTCAAGATGTCAACCTGAATTGGGAAGGCAAATCTTTTGGTGCCTCTTGGGCAGATGTCACGGGCGATGGTTTCCCTGACTTATTCATGCAATGCCACTCCAATTTTTTTGACGCCTATTTCAACGACGACCTGCCCCGCTATTATTTTAATAATGCAGGCAGCTTTGTACAGCAAGAGATATTGGATGAAATATCAGAAACGGATTGGCACGGAGGGATGATGTTCGACCTCGACAATGACGGCGATTTAGATCACCTGTCAGTAACGGGAGGTAGTTCGGCAAACATTTTTTTTGTTAACGACAACGGCAATTTCGATTATGTAAATCAGGCTGTAGAGTTTGGGCTCGACAATGATGGGGGCGTTGGCAGGTCGCCATCGGTGATCGATGCAAACAACGATGGATTCTTAGATGTTCTGCTAAATGATCTTGATCACGGAACTGAGAATGTAGGGCCTCGGCTGCTGATGAGCGAGTCGGGGTTAGACTTTACCGACAGTACTGCAGAATACAATTTAGATTGGCCCCAATCGTCTTTCTCGGTCAGCAATGATTTGCTTGGCAATAACAATTTGAACGTCATTTACCTGGCAGGTAGGGCAACCGTGACGACGCTCAGTGAAAATCAATTTCAACAGGAATTTCAATTTCCTTCAAATAGGGTTTACGACTTTACACTCAACGATTTTAATGGCGACTTAATGCCTGATATCTTCCTGGCCAGAGCGTCGAAATACGATGTTTTCGATCAGGTGAACAATGACTTAATTCGAGGTTATGTATCCTATACGCCCTTAAATGAAGTGATGCAAATGGTTTTTTCTGCGGAAACGGAGACACCCGTAATCAATATATTTCCACGGAGTACAAGCACTGATTATCTGGTCGTAGCAGGAAACAGCCTTAGTAACGGTTTTGAAGGAGAAGTGGCTAATATTGATTTGAACACAGCGCAGAATGGGTTTATTGGCATACCGGCCATAGAAGATACCTTGACCACGGCTCATATCTAC
>DATFKV010000399.1:0-3722 GCA_035268465.1 Cryomorphaceae bacterium
AGGAAGAGTTGAGAAACATCAAGCCCGAAGATCTGGTGAATCGCTTGAAAGACATTACTTCTTACAAGCACAAGATGTTCTACTATGGCCCGCAAGACTACAAAGAGGCCATGGCTACCATCGGAGAATACCACAAAGTTCCAGCAGAGTTGAAAGACTATCCCGAGCCTAAGGTATTTGAAGAATTACCAATAGACGACAACAAGGTTTACTTCGTAGACTACGATATGGTTCAGAGTGAACTCTTGATGACCGCTAAAGGGCCTGAATTCGACGCCGGTCTGGCACCTGAGGTAAACCTCTTCAACCAGTACTTCGGTAGCGGATTGTCATCGATCGTTTTCCAGGAAATTCGTGAATCTAAAGCTTTGGCTTACTCAGCCTACAGCTACTTTACCATGCCGACCGAAAAGGACGACAGCCACTACGTGCGCGCTTACATCGGTGCTCAAGTAGACAAGTTACCCGAAGCTACCAATGCCATGATGACCTTGATGAACGACATGCCCCGCGCCGATCTTCAATTTGAGTCAGCTCGCGACGCGGCCATGAAGCAAATCGAGACCAATCGAACCACGCGTTCATCCATCTTCTGGAGCTATCTTACGGCTCAGGAGCGCGGACTTGACTACAATCTCGATGAGAAAGTTTACGAAAAACTACAAACGATGAAGTTTGAAGATTTGCAGGCCTTTTTTGACAATCAGATTAAAGGAAAACCATACACCTTCAGCGTGATTGGAAACAAAGAATTGGTCAACCAAGAAGTCTTGGAAGAACTGGGAACATTAGAAGAACTCACATTAGAGGAACTCTTCGGTTATCCGCAAAAAGACAAATCAGAAGTGTTGGTAAAGAAATAAAGCCAACCGTTTAGAAGGACGAACCCCTTTCGCTGTTGCGGAAGGGGTTTTTTTTAATGACCTGCGGAATTCAACGGTATCCTGACCAATCGTTTTACTTTTGCTGGTGGCAATAACTACTGCCGAACATCTCTGCTTTAGCATACGCGAAGACCAAAGCTACATTTCACAACCGATTTATTCCCGAAATTAAGAGCTATTCTATACCCGAACAGGTATAATTATCATTTTAGCGATTATTTTATACCCGAACGGGTATAGTTTAATAATTTCTGTTACCTTTATACCCGAACAGGTATAAAGCAACTATGACAAAATTAAGCCAATTCGTAAAGGACAGGCGAAACAGTCTGAAACTTACACAAGAAGATCTTTCATTCAAAGCGGGAGTTGGATTACGGTTTGTTCGCGACTTGGAGCAAGGAAAAGAATCATTGATGGTAAATAAGGTAAACCAAGTACTGTCTTTATTTGGTCATGAACTTGGTCCCATACCTCAAGAAAGAGACGAATCTTAATGATCACGCGAAATGAAAACAGCCAAAGTTTACATGCATGACCAATGGGCAGGCACCTTAACGGAAGATGAAGATGGGTATCATTTTCAGTATGACGAATCATACCTGAAAAAAACGGATGCAGAAGCAATAAGTGTAACCCTTCCGCTCACAACTGATACATATGATAGTAAAATCCTATTCCCATTTTTTGAAGGATTGATTCCCGAAGGATGGCTATTGGATATCGCCCAAAAAAACTGGAAACTGAATCCGAGAGATAGGATGAGCATACTCTTGAAGACCTGCCATGACTGCATAGGCGCTGTATCCATACTAGCACAAGAAGATGAAGAATAAGTGTTTTTACTGTTATAAGGAAATCGATTCAGTTGAATTGGGTACTGAAGCCGGCTCAAAAGGGTATCATGAGAAATGCAGCAAGAAATTCTTCGGAAAGATCCATCCTCCCGAATTGAACTTTACGGAAGATGAAATTTTCGAGCTGGCTGAAGCAGTAATCAAAAGTCAAAAAACGGTGACGGGAGTTCAACCTAAACTCTCCTTAGGTCTTTCCGAAAATACTGTGGAGCCGGAGCGATTCGCCATTGTTGGCCTTTGGGGTGAGTATATACTAAAACCTCAAACAAAAATCTACGCTAGTCTACCCGAGATTGAAGACCTGACCATGCATTTGGCTGAGATCAGCAAATTAAAGACAGTAGAGCATTCATTGATTCGACTGAAATCCGGTGAGTTAGCATACTTGACCAAACGCATTGACCGAGAAAATGGAGGCAAACTTCATATGGAAGACATGTGCCAGATTACGGAACGAATGACGGAGCATAAATACAATGGATCATACGAGCAAATAGCCAAAGCAATTAAAAAATATACAGCCAATCCGGGCTTGAGCGTTACTGATTTTTTTGAATTGGTTATGTTCTGTTTCTTAACAGGAAATAATGACATGCATCTCAAAAACTTCTCTCTATTAAAAGAAAACTCCCAATACGATTTATGTCCGGCCTATGATCTGGTCGCATCAGAGTTGGTGGTAGAAGGAGATGATGAAGATCTCGCTCTGAATCTAAACGGAAAGAAGAAAAAAATCAAAAAGAGAGATTTTATAGAAGCTATGGAAGGTGCCGGTTTAGACCGGAAGGTCATTGAGAATATTTTCAAAAAATACAATCAGTTAATTCCTAAATGGGCTGAATTTATTGAAAAAAGTTTTTTAAATGCAGTACTGAAAGAAGAATACAAGTCATTGCTTCTTCGTAAATCTGAGCAAATTGAACTTTGACAAAAGAGATTTTTCATTTTGCGAAAATGTTCTAATCTAAAGCAGTTCTTTCAAGAATAAACATCCTACTTTCGCAGCCCCGATGACCACTGCCGAACACTACCGCCTCAACCTTCGCATCGCGCTGCCCGTGATGATCGGCCAATTGGGCCAGATTATGGTCTCGGTGGCGGATAGTATTATGGTGGGACAATTGGGAACCTTGCCCCTCGCCGCCGTGGCACTTGGCAATAGCGTCTACATCATCTTTATGGTCTTCGGCATCGGGGTTACCTTTGGCATCACGCCACTGGTAGCCCAAGCCGCGGGAAAGCGCCGAACGAACCTTCAAGGCACTTTGCTGCGGCACTCCATGCGGGTGAATTTAGTAGTGGGACTTCTCCTTTTCGGCGGGCTGCTCTCCGTATTGCCCCTCCTGCCCTACCTGAAACAAGACGAAGGCGTACTGCCCCTCGCCCTGCCCTACCTCATCATCATCGGATCTACCATCATCCCCTTGATGCTTTTCCAGACCTTCAAGCAATTCGCTGAAGGGCTCTCCGACACCAAAGAAGCCATGAAGGTGATCATCGTCTGCAACCTCATCAACGTGGCGCTGAACTACCTGCTCATCTATGGAAAATTTGGCTTTCCCGAATTGGGCTTGAACGGTGCGGGATGGGCTACCTTGATCGCTCGCATCCTGATGGTTTTCTGGATGGGATGGTATGTGCTCAAGAGCAAAAAATTTAAACTACACGGCCTGAATCTGGCGGGGTTTTCCTTTCGGAAAAACATTGCCAAAAGGCTGATCCAACTCGGCGTACCCATGGGGCTTCAATACATTTTCGAAGTGAGTGCTTTCGCACTTGCGGCGATCTTTGCTGGTATGATTAGCGCTACGGCTCTTGCTGCCCACCAAGTAGCCATCAACATCGCCAGCGTGAGCTACATGGCGGTGACGGGTCTGGGCGCCGCCGCCACCGTCCGCATCGGCAATCAATCGGGAATGGGTGATGCGGTGAACTTGCGCCGAGCAGGGGCCACCATTTTTAAGATGGCAACCTACTGGAT
>DATFKV010000400.1:0-6335 GCA_035268465.1 Cryomorphaceae bacterium
TGATGTAGAAATTCCACGAAATCAACTTGTTGTGATAACAGGATTGAGCGGTAGCGGAAAATCATCGTTGGCTTTCGACACGATTTATGCCGAAGGACAAAGGAGATACATCGAAACCTTCTCGGCTTATGCACGGCAGTTTTTGGGCAATATGGAGCGTCCGGATGTGGACAAGATAACTGGCCTGAGTCCCGTGATCAGCATCGAGCAAAAAACCATCAGTAAAAGTCCTCGATCTACCGTCGGCACTATCACCGAGATTTACGATTTTCTACGATTGCTTTATGCCCGAGTAGCCGACGCGTATTCGTACAAGACCGGCGAAAAGATGGTCAAGTACAGCGAAGACCAAATCGTGAACTTGATTATGGATACTTACCGCGATGAAAAAATAGCGGTCTTGGCACCGGTGGTAAGAGGTAGAAAAGGTCACTACCGCGAACTCTTCCAGCAAATCAGCAAGCAAGGATACCTGCGTGTGAGAGTGGACGGAGAGGTAATGGAAATTACCAACGGCATGAGACTCGATCGCTACAAAATACACGATATTGAAATAGTGGTAGACCGCATGGTGGCTGGCGAAAAGGATAAACAACGCCTTCGGCAAAGCGTCACCACTGCCATGGACACCGGCAAAGGTTCAATGATGGTGATGAATTGGGAGACCGAAGAAGCCAGGCATTTCAGCCGCGACTTGATGTGCCCTACCACGGGTATCTCCTATCCCGAGCCTGAACCCAATTTGTTTTCTTTCAATTCACCTTACGGAGTTTGCAAGCGATGCAATGGCATTGGTGAAGTGAGTGAAGTCGATCGGAAAAAGATCATTCCGGATGAGAAAAAATCGATCAGAAAAGGTGGTATCGCCCCTCTCGGTGCTTACAAGAATAATTGGATATTCAGACAGGTAGAGGGTCTGTTGAGAAAATACGATTACGACCTGAATACAGCTCTGAAGGACATTGACGATGAGTTGATTGACAAGATTTTAAATGGCACCAATGAAACACTGAAAATCGATGGTGCCACTGGTTCGAGCGAGTACAATGTGAATTTCGAAGGCATCATCAACTTCATTTCTCGGCAGGCTGATGAAAATGCCTCTCGTCCCATCCAGCGGTGGGCGAACAGTTTCATGAATCAAATCACCTGTCCCGTTTGCGATGGCGCACGACTGAGACAGGAAGCACTCTACTTCAGGCTTGATGACAAAAACATCGCTGAAATATCTACCTGGGGTATCAATAAATTCGACCGGTGGATCAATTCTCTAGAAAAGAAATTGACCAATACCCGGTTGAGAATTGCTTCAGAGATTATCAAAGAAATTAAAAACCGCTCGGGTTTTTTGATGGATGTGGGTTTGGATTACCTCTCCTTGGACCGCAGCGCGAAGACATTATCAGGAGGGGAAGCACAGCGAATTCGCCTGGCCACGCAAATCGGGTCGAAACTCGTCGGAGTACTTTACATTCTTGACGAACCCAGCATCGGCCTGCACCAAAGAGATAATAATAAGCTGATTGATTCACTGCGAAATCTTCGAGACATTGGAAACAGCGTAATCGTAGTCGAGCATGACAAAGACATGATATTGGCAGCAGATCACCTCATTGATATCGGTCCATTTGCAGGGGTTCACGGGGGCAAGATTGTAGGTGAAGGAAAAGTCAAGGAGGTGATGAAGTCGGGTTCACTAACGGCTGACTACCTTTCGGGCAAAAAGAAGATAGAAATTCCGAACGAGCGCAGAAAGGGCAACGGAGATAAAATTACCATTACAGGAGCCTCAGGAAATAATTTAAAAAATGTCACGGCTACTTTTCCCTTGGGCACCTTTACCTGTGTGACGGGAGTGTCGGGAAGCGGCAAATCAACGCTGATCAATCAAACCCTATACCCCATCCTGAATGCCCATGTTTACAAAGGGGTAAAAAAGCCTTTGGCTTATAAAAGCATAAAGGGTCTGGAGCACATCGACAAGGTGATTGAAATCGATCAATCGCCGATTGGCAGAACTCCGCGAAGCAATCCTGCAACTTATACGGGAGTGTTTACTGACATCAGAAATCTTTACGCTCAGCTGCCCGAGGCGAAAATCAGAGGATATAAAGCAGGAAGATTTTCTTTCAACACGGCCGGTGGTCGGTGCGAAACCTGCAAGGGTGCCGGCGTGAAGACTATCGAGATGAACTTCTTGCCCGACGTTTATGTAGAGTGTGAAACCTGCGAAGGCAGGAGATACAACCGCGAAACGCTCGAGGTTCGATTTAAGGGTAAATCTATCAGCGATGTTTTGGATATGACCATAGAGGCATCCGTGGCATTTTTTGAAGATCACCCGAGAATTTCGCTCAAGCTAAAAACCCTCTTTGACGTAGGACTTGGATATTTGACTTTGGGACAACCGAGTACGACCCTATCGGGAGGAGAGGCACAGCGAATAAAACTTGCTTCGGAACTCAGTAAAAAAGGAACGGGACAGACTTTTTATATTTTGGATGAACCTACCACCGGGCTGCATTTTGAAGATATAAGACTATTAATCAGTGTTCTGAACAGACTGGTAAGTCAAGGAAACACCGTTTTGGTGATAGAACATAACTTGGATGTGGTAAAAGTGGCCGACTATGTTATAGATTTAGGCCCTGAAGGTGGAGAAGGAGGTGGAAAAATTATAGCCAAAGGTACTCCCGAACAAGTGGTAAAAAAGGGAGCCGGCTACACTGCTGAATACTTAAAACTTGAATTGAATGACAAATGATGATAAGCGCATCAAGCGTGCTTTTAAAAACAAATCTTGGAATGAGACCAAAGCCAATGATAGCTGGGCGATCTTCAAGATCATGTCAGAATTTGTAGAGGGGTTTGAAAAGCTATCGCGTATAAAGCCTTGTGTGTCCATTTTTGGATCTGCTCGATTTACAGACGACGACCCTTCGTATAAAGCGGCTGAAGAGATAGCCTATCAACTCAGCCAGAGTGGCTATGGAGTCGTAACCGGTGGAGGCCCCGGAATAATGGAAGCAGGTAATAAAGGGGCTAACCGAGGAGGCGGAGATAGTGTAGGACTGAATATTGATCTGCCCTTTGAACAAAGAGGAAATCCCTTTATCGACAAAGACAAACTTATTGAATTCGATTATTTCTTCGTGAGAAAGGTCATGTTCGTAAAGTATTCTCAAGGCTTTATCGTCATGCCGGGTGGTTTTGGTACGCTGGATGAACTCTTTGAAGCAATGACCTTAATCCAGACAGGGAAAATAGGTCGGTTTCCGATCATTTTATACGGGACTGACTACTGGTCGGGACTGCTAGAGTGGTTTAAGAGCAATTTGCTTGAAAATTACAAAGCAATCAGTGAGCAAGACTTGGATCTCTTCCGTCTCGTAAACACGCCTGAAGAGGCTGTTGGCCACATTGATGCATTCTACCAAAAGTACATGCTCAAGCCGAACTTCTAGATCATTTCGGCACACTTCCGATTTCAACAAAATTCTGTTTGCAAATTCACTTCGACCTCACCGAGAGGGCTTGTCGATTGGATAGCTTTGTTAGAAAGGCTACCAGATCAAGCCACACCTCGGAGGTATGACAAGAACATTTTTCATTGGCATTCAAATTTTAGGATTTTTAATCTTTTCTCTTGGACAAAAAGAAGAAGTTAAAATTGAACACAATCCTCCGGAAAGCATGGGTGCTGCCGAAGAGGCAGTAGTAACCGTAGAGCTTGACAAATCAGATGTAACTGGCTTTGCCAAATATCAGATTACCGTTGATCAAGGCTTAAGTATAGAAGTTGTAGAATCAGCAGGAGCATCTTTTACTTTCAATAACGGCAAGGCAAAATTCATCTGGATGGCCCTTCCGGCAAATGAGGAATTCAGCATTTCATACAGAATTCTTACGACCGGGGCAGCCAAGGGTAAGAAAGCACTTGATTCTCGGTTTTCGTATATCTATGAAAATGAAAGAAAGAACCATGACTTGCCCACCCATTATATCAATGTGGGCACCGCGCAGGAAATATTGGCAGAATCGATCAAGGAATCGATGGAGGAGAAAACATGGAACGACCAAGCTGTTGCAACACCTAAAAGAGAAGTTCGACCCGATGGAGTAAATCAATGGCGAGTAACGGTAGATATTGAGAAGGAAGGTTTGACGGGATTTGCTAAAATCGAAGAAAATCTTCCTGAAGGTTATACCGCGATTGATTTCAAGTCGAGCGGAGCCGTATTTAGCTCGATGGATCAAGTGATAAAGTACGTTTGGTACGATATCCCCGAAAACAATGTGGTCACCATTTCTTACAAACTTTTGCCTGTAATCGCTTTAAACGGAGACGAGCCCGTGATTGAGGGGACATTTTCATATTTGGAAGGTGAAGAAACGATTGAGATTCCCATTTCTTCGGGTGTAGAAATGATGGCCGATGAAACTCCAAAAGACACAGCTGGAGCGGAGGTATTAGATGAACCCCTTGCCGAAATTGAAGAAGAAGTGATGGCACGGGAAGAAAAAGCAACACCGGCTCCACTTGTGGAAACTACAAGTAAAAAGTCTGAGAAACTTGAAGAGGAAGCTACTCCGGAGCCTCAAGATGAAGAAGAACCTATCACCGCCTCTTCTGAAGAGAGTAAGTCTCCGACTGATGCCAACATCATAGATGTACCACAACCCGAAACAGGTGTTTTCTATCGGGTTCAAATCGCAGCGGGAAAGAATAACTTGAAAAAGCCCGTCTTCGAAAAACTCTACAATTTTGAGGAAGGTTATAAGCTTGAGAATCACAAAGGGTGGTTCAAGTATACTACAGGGTACCACCAGGTTTATAAGTCCGCTCGAGATGATCGAAAACGAATTACATCAAAGTATGACAAATTTCAAGGCCCTTTTGTAACAGCTTACAACGACGGAGAAAGAATCAGCGTGCAAGAAGCCTTGATGATCACCTCACAAAAGTGGTACCCATAGGTAGCGCAACCTTTTTGCTCTAGGGTGAGTATACGCAAGTGATTAAATCTCGCTATGCGTACCCCTTTTAAGATCATACGAATCGCTCTTGTCTCCTTGATTACAGCTCTGTGCAGCCAAATGGGCTCTGCTCAAACAGATTCAACGTCGACAATAAACAACAGTAAACTATTCAGACCACAAGTCGGATTGAATACAGGCCTGATCAGCTATTTTGGCGATGTAGGAAGCCTAGACGGCATAAGTCAACAAGCAGAAATGAATTGGGGGCATAGTCTCTCGCTTGTTTCTCCACTCACCGATGCTTTTAGTCTTCGTGCCTTTGCTTTTTTTGGCAGCATTACTAAAGAGGAAAGGGTTGAAATGGGCAACGCCAATTTCAGCACCCCCATTCGAATGGGAGGCGTAAGTTTTTCTTACAACTTTGATCAGCTTCTCCCCGAAACGAGAACAATTGAGCCCTATCTTTCAGTAGGTATATCTACTTTCGAGTTTAATCCTAAGGCGGATATGACTGATGCCAACGGAGAAAGTTATCACTACTGGTCGGATGGAACAATACGGAACTTAGCCGAAAACACTCCCAATAAGAGTGATGCCAATATCATTTCTCGCGACTATACCTATGAATCTGACCTGAGAGCTACAAACGAAAATTCAGGTCTGCCCTATGCCCTGCGCGGTATAACGATGCCCATCGGAGCAGGTGCAAATTTGAAAATCAATGATTTTTTCACCCTTAATATGGGCACCGAGTTTCATCTGAGTTTTACCGATAACATAGACAACATTTCAGATCAAAATAATTCGCGATCCGGTAATGATCACTTTATGTTTTCATCTATCGGAATTTTATACAACCTGCACCACGAAAAGAAATCACCAATTGAAAAGCCTGTAAACCTAGAATTCGATGAGATGGAGTTTGAAGATGAAGATGAAGATGGCATTGCCGACATTATCGACCTCTGTCCTTTTACCAAAGACGGCGTAAGCACTGACATGTATGGTTGTCCTTTAGATACTGATAACGACGGAGTAGCTGACTATCTGGACGGTGAACTGATCACACCTGAGGGTAATCTGGTGGATTTGGAAGGAGTCACACTGACAAACGAAGCCATTGAAAACATCTACTTGACTTATAAGGATAGTATTGGAAACCTCAGTTATCTGAAAAGTCAAACAGAAACCGCCGATTTCGAACGAAATTCCATAAAAATGCGGAATCGTGGAAAAGGCTACCGAGTTAAGATAGCGAACACAGAAAATTTGGATGCCGTGTCCATTTCAAAACTCTTAAGCATTTCTGATATCAGAGGAGGTGAAGATGAAAATGGGCTGAATTATTTTATCGG
>DATFKV010000401.1:0-2308 GCA_035268465.1 Cryomorphaceae bacterium
TCACCGCTACCAATTCCCTTCGGCAGATGATCAAATTGTCATCTTGGATTTGGAACACCGTGATAAGTTACTTGATCACAAAATAGAGAAAACCTCTTCAACTACCCTTTCGGGATATCGATTTTCAGAAGCATGGGCAGAGGATCAGCGACTCTTTTTCTACATCGAGTTTTCACATCCCATCGCCGCTGAAGTTTTCAACCTCGAGGCAGATCCTACCAAAGGAGCATTTACATTAGAGAATCCGGACAACGATCCCGTCACTGTCAAAGTCGGAATTTCGGCGGTAGATGAAGAAGGAGCCAAACGCAATATGATCGATGAAATGGGCAAGCTCAGCTTCGATGAAGTAAAGGCGAAAGCACAAGAAGCATGGAACGCTCAACTCTCAAAGATTGCAATTGAGGAAAGTGACTTGGACAGAAAAACGACCTTTTACACGGCGCTCTACCACACCATGATCGCCCCGAATCTCTACCAAGACATCGACGGGCGTTACCGCGGAATGGACTTGGCAATACATGAAGCGGAGGGTTTTGACTACTACACGGTCTTTTCACTTTGGGATACCTATCGGGCCGCTCATCCGCTCTTTACGATCATCGAGCAGGAGCGTACCAACGATTTTATCAATACAATGCTGGCCAAATATCAAGAAGGCGGCATCATTCCCATCTGGGACCTTTCCGCTTGCTACACGGGCTGCATGATCGGCTACCACGGCATTCCCGTCATTGCCGACGCATATCTGAAAGGAATCAGGGGTTACGATGCCGATCTGGCATTGGAAGCAATGAAGCACTCGGCCACCAGAGAGCATTTAGGCTTGGATGGTTACATTAAAAACGGATTTGTTGGGGTTGAAGCCGAAAGCGAGTCCGTTTCCAAAACATTGGAATATGCCTACGACGACTGGACCATTGCCCAAATGGCAAAAGCAATGGGAAGAGAAGACGACTATGAAACGTATATACGAAGGGCCCAATCGTATAAAAACCTCTTCGATCCATCCTCAGGATTTATGCGAGGACGATTCCGAAATACTTGGTTCGGTCCTTTCGATCCCTATGAAGTCAACTTTAATTACACGGAGGCCAATGCGTGGCAATATAGCCTTTATGTGCCGCAAGATATTTCGGGACATATGGAGCTAATGGGCGGAAAGGAGAATTACGAAAAGCACTTGGACGAGCTCTTTAGTGCCAAGCAAAAAACAGTGGGCCGGCATCAGGCCGACATTACCGGATTGATCGGCCAATATGCCCATGGCAATGAGCCGAGCCACCACATGGCTTATTTGTATAATTTTGTCAATAAACCACCTAAGACTCAAGAGAGGGTTCGCGAGATACTCACCACGCTCTACACAAATACTCCTGATGGTATTTCCGGGAACGAAGACTGCGGTCAGATGAGTGCGTGGTATGTTTTCTCGGCCCTGGGGTTTTATCCCGTTACACCGGGAAGCAATCAATACATCATCGGAACGCCACTCATGGAAAAGGCTACCATCAACTTGGAAAACGGGAATCGTTTTACGGTGGAAACCAAAGGATACGACAAGGATTTCAAATACATCAAATCCGCAAGTTTGAATGGAGAACCACTGAAAAGAAGCTACCTCCTGCACGGCGAACTAATGGCCGGCGGGCTATTGGTTTTTGAGCTTTCGCCATCTCCCACCGATTGGGCAACTGCCGATGAACACATTCCCAAAACATCGATCGATGATCACCTAATACTCACCACGCCTTTTATTGCAAAAGGTGAAACAGCTTTTAAAAATAGCACCGTCATCGAGATCGGCCATATCGACTCGATAGCCAAACTATACTATAGCTGGAATGAAGCAGAACCCAAAGAGTACAAAGAACCTTTTGAGCTGACCGAGAAAGGAGTTCTTACTGTCTTGGCCAAAAAGAATAAAAAAGAAAGCGTCCATTTAGAAACAGAATTTTATAAGATTGACCCCGATGTATCCATTCTGCTCGGAAGCACCTTTGCCAATGAATACAGCGCCGGTGGAAACGACGCTTTGATCGATGGTATTCGCGGCACGAGCGACTTCCGAACCGGTTCCTGGCAGGGGTATCAAAATCAGGATGTCATTGCCACGGTAGATTTGGGCAAAGCGAAAAAAGTGAGCCATATTGAGACGACTTTCTTACAAGACCAGAAAAGCTGGATTTTTTATCCAACTTTGGTGACGATGGAAATATCGGCAAACGGGGAGACATGGGAATCGATTAAAACGGTGGAAATCCCTTCAACCGCGCAGAGTGACGAAATTACGGTGAAAGAAATTGAA
>DATFKV010000402.1:0-5300 GCA_035268465.1 Cryomorphaceae bacterium
TTCCGTTCAACGTAGTGATGCTATAACCCCTCTTTAGTACGTTTTGAGGGTCAAGCAACCGCAATTTTTCTTCAAGGTGTCCCAATTCGCTTTTGCCTTCAAGGCAATATCTTAGGGCATCGACTCGTAAAGAGGCATGGCCGGCCAAAATGCGTCGATCATTATTTTTTAAAAGAATTTCGGCCGCTGTACTGAGCCTCAGTGGAATACGGAATTCAAGTGCTTTGTTTTGTTCAGTCAACCCCATTTTAACACTTCGCTCCAGTTTTCTTCCCTTCTCCAAAAGTTCTCTATGGGATGACTGTAGTCGATCACGCGTTCTCCGATCCAGTTCATCGGTCATTCCATCCAATCGATTAATCAATAGTGGTAAAACCTGCTTCCCCACTCGCTTCAATGAATAGGATGCTTTTTGGAGTCGATGCTCAAAATCTTCGTAACCCTCAAGAACGAACTGTGCGAGCGCCGTAGGAGTGATGAGATTTCGAAAGCCGCACATTTCCACTACGGTGAGATTGGTGCTGTGACCAATTCCTGTCAGAACAGGCAAAGGAAAGGTTGCTACGGTTCTTGCCAGATCGAAATTATCGTAACAATCCATACCTATATCTCCACCACCACCGCGAATAATGGCCACCGCGTCAAATCGGTTCGCGGTAGCAGATATTTTGACCAACGCCTTGGTAATACTTTCCACCGCAGCATCGCCTTGCAACTTCGCCGGGAAAACCACTCGATGAATGAGTTGGTCGTATTTGCTCTCTTCGAGAGTTTGAGAAAAATCCCGCCACCCTTTACTGGTTTCCACAGATATGATAGCCAGATTTTTTATGAGCTTAGGCAGTGATTTCTCTTTGTTGGCGTCAAAGATATTTTCAGCTTTTAATTTCTGAATGGCTTCGGCCCTGAGGCGAGCCATTTCTCCCAAGGTAAAGGCCGGATCGATATCGGAAATATAGAGGGAAAGACCATACTTTGGATCGTAACTTACCCTGCACAACAGAAGTACTTCCATTCCGTCAGAGAGGGGTTTTCCCGTTTTACTTCGAAAATTTTGGTCAATTTCCAGATAGGCATTGCGAAAGAGAAAGCCACGGATTTCGGCAACAATTTTTCCTTTCCTTTTCTCTACCAGTTCAGGATAGCAATGTCCGCTTTGCGGATAATAATTCAGTTTATTGATCTCCGCCTTAATCCAATAGGTGGTTTGATATGTTTTTTCGATTTGAAGCTTTATGTTTTGCGTAAGCTCCAAGAGGCTGTGTGCTTTACGAACCTTTTCTCTGCTTTGAGTTTGCGACATTTTTTACTTCAATCGTTCCAGAATGAATCCATTTACCGGCTTCGTGATCAATTCTCTTACCATAGGGTGATTCCTGGCTTTGGCTTCGTCCTCAGGGTTGAAATTGGCTGAAAGCATAATGATATGCGGCTTTTCTTGCGCGCACTCATGGATATTGATATAGCGTTTCATAAAGTCCCATCCACTTATTTCGGGCATTTGAACATCTAGAAAGATGTAATCGGGGGGGCCATTATTCCAGTTATACTCAGATTGGAAATAATTGAGCGCTTCTGCCGGCTCCAGAAAGACTTTCAACTCTTCAGCAAAATCATTTTTCCGCATCATGGTCTCGCTCACCAAATTGGAGATTGGATCATCATCGATTATGATTACTCTTTTTACCATGAGGGGAATAGGCACCTATTCATACGGTTAGCAAATTTAGCTTTTTTCTTGACGGTTCATCAATACACCATAAGCGTTCTGAAATTTTATCTTTGCAATCAATTTTGCACCCTTTATATGATTACCACCGAAAACTTACTGTCCGCCCGTTTTGAGCAACTTGAGCCCGAGCTCAAGGAAGAAATACTGAGAATAGGAACCTTAAAAGAAGTTCAACCGGGTGATATTTTGTTGAAATCCGGGCAAATCATCAACCATACCATGCTACTCTTGGATGGTCGTCTCAAAATATACCGTGAGGATGAGGACGGTAATGAATTTCTCATGTATTACCTCGAGCCGGGAAACGCCTGCGCCATGTCGATTATGTGCGCCATGAATAACGAGCGAAGTCAGATTATGGCCGTAGCCGAGACAGAAGCTTCCTTATTGTCCATTCCTTTCGAATCCACGGGTGAATGGCTGAACAAGTTCCGATCATGGGATGAATTTGTCATCAAGACGTATCGATCGAGATTTGAGGAGTTGCTGAATACACTCGACAATATTGCTTTTAGAAGCATGGATGAAAGACTTCTCTTCTATTTGAAGCGCTTGGCGGAAACAGAAGGTGATATCCTCTACATCTCTCACCAGCAAATCGCAACTGACCTCAATTCAGCGCGTGAAGTCATTTCTCGCCTGCTCAAAAAAATGGAACAGCGCGGAGCAGTTGAACTCCACCGAAACGAAATTCGAATTAAGGATTTGGACTTTATGACGGCAGTGTGACGCCAATCACGTCCCGAACTTATCTTTCTGCTGACCTTTGCACTCTCAACGAGCAAAAAAAGGCATGATAGAAATATTCGGATACATCGGGGCATTGCTAATCGGACTCTCACTTGGCCTCATTGGCGGTGGAGGTTCCATTCTTACCGTTCCCGTGTTGGCTTATCTCTTTGGCTTTAGCCCTGTTATGGCTACTGCCTACTCTCTTTTCGTAGTCGGTACCACCTCCTTGGCGGGAAGCTATTCCTTTTACAAGCGCGGTTTGGTCAGTTTGAAAACCGCCATCGTCTTTGGAATCCCTTCCATGGCAATGGTCTATTTGACCCGAGCATTTATTGTACCCGCGATCCCCGAATCACTTATGACCATCGGTGAATTTGAAGTGACCAAAGGCATTCTCATTATGGTGCTCTTTGCCGCTTTGATGGTTTTTGCATCGATCAGTATGATCAGAGGTAAAAAGACGGTAGCTAAGCTTGATGCTGATGAAGCACCCAAGCAAAAATTCAATTACCCCGGTATCTTGCTCGAAGGAGCGGTGGTGGGTTTCCTCACAGGCTTAGTCGGTGCCGGTGGCGGCTTTCTCATTATTCCTGCCTTGGTTATTTTCTCTAAACTGGATATGAAAATGGCCGTAGGAACGTCGCTGCTCATTATCGCTGCCAAGAGCCTGTTTGGTTTCTTGGGAGACGTTGCGAATTACGACATTGAGTGGAACTTCCTCCTTTTGTTTACGGGTATTTCAATTGTCGGCATATTTATCGGTAGCGCGCTCTCCAAGAAAATTGACGGGGATAAATTGAAAAAAGGATTTGGATATTTTGTCTTGGTTATGGGACTCTATATCATGGTCAAGGAGCTATTTCTATAATGCAAGGCAGAAAGCTCCGAGACCACAAATGAAGTATGAACTTTTTATTAAGAATTAAATCAAAAATTGCAGAATGAAAGTCGAACAAATCTATACGGGTTGCCTGGCACAAGGAGCCTACTACATCGAAAGTGAAGGAGAAGTGGCCATCATTGATCCGCTCCGTGAAGTTCAACCATATATCGAAAAGGTCGAAGCGGAAAACGCAAAGATTAAGTACGTTTTTGAAACGCATTTCCATGCAGATTTCGTTTCGGGGCACGTTGATTTGGCCAAAGCTACGGGTGCGACTATTGTTTTTGGTCCCAACGCTACCACCAAGTTTGATACTCACGTAGCCGAGGATGGCGAAGAGTTTTCCATTGGCAAAGTCAAAATCAGAGTGCTGCACACCCCCGGACACACGCTGGAGAGCACCACCTACTTGCTCCTCGACGAAAGCGGGAAGGAGTACGCTATCTTTTCCGGTGATACACTCTTTTTGGGCGATGTCGGCCGACCTGATTTGGCCGTGAAGTCTGATCTGACCCAAGCCGAGCTCGCAGCCATGCTTTACGATTCGCTTCGAAACAAGATCATGACACTGCCCGATGAGGTAATCGTTTATCCCGGGCACGGTGCCGGTTCTGCCTGCGGAAAGAATATGCGCAAGGAAACGGTAGGATCAATTGGTGAGGAAAAGGAAACGAATTACGCCCTTCGCGAAGACATGGGCAAGGAGGAATTCATCAAGGAAGTAACCGAAGGATTGGCACCGCCACCCTCATACTTTCCCAAGAATGCCTTGATGAATAAGGAGGGATACGATAGCATTACGGAAGTTCTCGACCGCGGTTTGCAAGCACTCAGTCCGGCTGGTTTTGAGGCTGCCGCCAATGAAACTTCTGCCTTGATGCTGGATACCAGAGATCCTGAAGCCTTTGCCGAATCATTTATTCCGAATTCGATCAATATCGGTATCGATGGCAACTTTGCCCCGTGGGTGGGAGCTTTGATTCCCGATATCAAACAGCCCATCCTGATCATTGCAGAAGAGGGCAGGGAAGAAGAAACAGTCACCAGATTGGCCCGTGTAGGTTACGATCACGCCATTGGTTACTTAAAAGGTGGAATGGCCGCTTGGAAAAAGGACGGCAGAACTACGGATTCCATTGAGAGCATTTCGCCGAAGGAATTTGCCGACACGTATAAGTCAAAAAATCCCCTTGTCATCGATGTGAGGAAGCCGAGCGAATTTGAAGCAGAACACGTTAAGGATGCCAAAAATTTGCCTTTGGATTTCATCAATGAAAACATGCAATCGTTTACACACGATCAGCCGCAGTACATTCATTGTGCGGGCGGGTATCGCTCCATGATTGCTTCATCGATATTGAAAGCAAGAGGATTCGATAATGTAATCAACGTGCAAGAAGGATTTAAGGGTATTGCCGAAACGGACGTGCCCAAGACGGAATACGTTTGCCCGTCAACTTTAAAATAAATGGAGTGAACAATGAGCTAAGCCATTTTCAACTCAACTCAACAAACTAAAACAAAGAATGATGTCAATTTTTTCATTTACAAAGAAGTCGCTCAGTGATTTGAGTGCTGAAGAATTTAAAACCAAGATGGACCAAGATCCAAAAGCCGAACTTCTGGATGTAAGAACTGCCGGCGAAGTTGCTGAAGGCACCATTGGAGAGCCAAAGACCATCGATTTTTTCTCATCAAATTTTAAAGAAGAGGTGAAGAAACTTTCCAAAGACAAGAATTATTACGTCTACTGCCGCAGTGGCAACCGAAGCGGGCAAGCGGTGCGCTTCATGGAAGGAGAAGGGTATACTGCCTTTAACCTGAAGGGAGGTGTGATGTCTTGGCCTTACTGAACGTTACAAAACTGATCTATTTTAAAATAAACTCCATCAAGACATGAGTCTTGATGGGTTTTTGACTAAAAATTCAAACACAAAAAGATATGATAGAAAT
>DATFKV010000403.1:0-22134 GCA_035268465.1 Cryomorphaceae bacterium
AGATTCTCGTGCCAATCGGAGAGCTTCCTGATTTGATTAATCCCAATTATATTTTTTTAGCCTTGGGTTTTATTGGTCTCTTCTACTGGCTTTGGATGCAGAAAAAGTACAATGACCAAGCTGCGAACGATCCTAATCAAATTCAGTAGATAGGTCATTACCGATATCTCTTCTGAGGTATTTACCATTAAAATGAATTCTATCGGCTAAGTCATATGACTTGGCCAAAGCCTGTTGAAGATCACCTCCGTGAGCGGTACATGCCATTACCCGACCACCTGAGGTTTTGAGTTGACCTCCGTCAGATTTCGTACCTGCGTGAAACAATAGTTGATCCTCTGATACTCGACCATCAATTTCGATCGCTTTTTCCTTCTCGTACCTCTCGGGGTATCCACCTGAAACGAGCATGACCGTAGTGGCAAACCTCTTATCCGTTAAGAGTTCTTCTTGGTGCAAAGTTCCTTTAGCTGAGGCATTGAGATGAGCCAGAAAGTCACTTTTGATCCGAGGAAGCACCACTTCGGTCTCGGGGTCGCCCATTCTTACGTTGTACTCTATTACAAAAGGATCTCCGTCGACAATCATCAAACCGAAAAACAAAAATCCAACATAGGGAATTTGATCTCTCTCCAATCCCCGAACCGTGGGGGCTACTACCCTTTCTTCTATTTTTTTCAGTAGTTCATCATCCGCAAATGGCACCGGGCTGACTGCTCCCATTCCGCCTGTATTCAGCCCCGTATCCCCTTCTCCGATTCGCTTGTAATCCTTGGCAGATGGAAGCATCAGGTAGCTCTTTCCATCGGTGAGGGCAAAAGACGACATCTCAATTCCGTCCAAAAAATTCTCAATGACCACCTTTTCGGAGGCCGCTCCGAATTTTCCTTCGTTTAGCATTAAATTGATTTCATGAATCGCTTCCTCCTTATCCGCTAGAATCAATACTCCTTTTCCGCCCGCCAACCCATCAGCTTTTAGCACGTAGGGAGGAGATATTTTTTCGATAAAATCGATGGCTTCATCTACTTGTCCCCTTAGAAAAGTGGCATAAGGTGCGGTTGGGATTCCGTGCCTCTTCATGAATTCCTTGGCAAAGTCTTTACTCCCCTCCAACATGGCACCGTCTTTTCCGGGGCCTATGATCATCAGATTTCTGAATTCATCGACTCCTTCAAAATACTCCCGGATCCCCCCTACCAAAGGCGCTTCAGGCCCCACTACCAACATGTCGATTTTGCGATCTGCCACGGCCTCGGCCACCGAATAAAAATCGTCGATATCGATGTCGAGATTTACAGCAACCTCGCCTGTTCCGCCATTTCCCGGTGCAACGAAAACCTTCTCGCAAGCGGGACTTTCAGAAATCTTTTTTGCCAACGCGTGCTCGCGGCCACCTGAGCCAAGAATTAAAACTTTCATACCGTGGGAATTTTCCATTCTTCAAAAAAACAAAAAAAAGGCATCCGACTCAGTCGAATACCTTTTGCATTTCTATTTAGAATACGTTCTAGACCTTTACTCTCTTTATGCTACAGCCCAATTGCTTTGTGCTGTTCGGTTCAATCTTTCCTCCGGAAACGTGTGCCTTGATGGCATTCAAAAGGTAAGGCTCTTTTACAGTGTCACTGCTTTCTACTGAATCGTCTATCGCACCTTTGTAAATCAACTTCATATTTTCGTCAAAGAGAAATACGTGTGGAGTCGTCAAAGCGCCGAAAGCATCTGCCAGAACATGCTTCTCGTCGAGCACGTAATGACCTTTCAAGCCTTCTTGTTCGTAGCGCTTTTTCATGTCGCTCATACTGTCTCCGGCATCTCTCTTCGCTTCGTTGCTATTTACCAGCACCATTCCGATACCTGCAGATTGAGCAGCATCATAAAGTTCAGGATATCGACCTTCCCAGCCTTCACTCTTGTTTCCATTGCCCACGACAAAAGGACATGTATTGCAACTAAAAATGACCAATAGCCCGTTACTCCCCGCAATTTCTTTCAAGGCAACCTCCTCTCCTGAGACATCCGCCATAGACATATCTACTTTGGGAGCCTCAGCTCCAATTTCCAATATTTCCTCTCGCTCTCCCGAAATGGTAAATGCTGTTGTGATGACAAAAGCTGCCAAGGCCAACATTCCCAAAGTCAATTTTAGATTCTTTTTCATGGTTCGATTTTTATCAAAAGTAAAAACGGGAAGCCATTTCTGACCTCCCGCTTCGTTAATTTTTTTTGAATTAACAGTATTCTTCGTAAGCCATTTTCAGGTTCTCGGCAATCATTTCAGCCGGACGACCTTCAATGTGGTGTCTTTCGATGAAGTGAACCAACTTACCGTCTTTGAAAAGACCGATAGCGGGCGAAGACGGAGGGTAAGGCAAAAAATACTGACGAGCACGTTCAACCGCATCGCGATCAACTCCTGCAAAAACAGTCGTTAATTTTGATGGTTTCTTGTCTCCGTCAAGTGACATTTTGATTCCCGGCCGAGCAGCTCCTGCAGCACATCCGCAAACAGAATTAACCACTACCAGAGTGGTGCCTTCTTCCTGTGAAAGTACTTGGTCTACTTCTTCTGCCGTATGTAGTTCGGAAAACCCTGCTTTCGTAAGGTCTTCTTTCATTGGTGCAACTAATTCCGGTGGATACATAACTTAAATTTAATTTTTACAAAGATAAGAAGGGATCGGCTAGATTAAATCGAAAATGGTCTCTGAATCATAGGCTTTATCTATGACTTTTTCCTTCTCTCTTGAAAAAAGCGGCGCAAGAGTGCAGCACTGTCATCGCCCATCACACCTCCTTTCACTTCGGTCTTGGGATGGAGCAAGTTTTCGGAAAGCAGCGTGTACCCCTTTCGCTCATCGAAAGCTCCGAAAACAAGCCTTTTCAATTGGGCCCAACCAAGCGCACCGGCACACATCGGGCATGGTTCCAGAGATACGTAGAGCGTGCATTGATTCAAGTATTTTCCGCCCAAAAAATCAGCGGCAGCAGTAATTGCTTGCATTTCCGCATGAGCGGTGACATCCGTCAATCTTTCGGTAAGATTGTGAGAACGGGCAATAATCCGATCGTTACAAACCACCACAGCCCCCACGGGAACTTCATTTTCTTCGTAAGCTGTTTGCGCCTCTCTCAAGGCTTGCTTCATGAAGAAATCATCTCCACTTGTTTCCATTGCCATAAGGCAAATATAATCCATGCCAACTAGCCTGACAATGTCATTGATTCAATCCCTCAAAGGATTACCTTTGCCCTCGAAATTTTTGAACTATGCATAGATCACATACTTGCGGAGAATTGCGCATTGACCACGTCGGTGAGTCCACTACCCTATCAGGATGGGTTCAACGATCAAGAGACTTAGGAGGGATGACTTTTGTGGATATCCGAGACCGTTACGGTCTGACACAAGTTGTCTTCAATATGGAGTCGAACGCCGATCTATGCGAACAAGCGCGGAAGCTCGGACGCGAATTTGTAGTGAAAATTGAAGGAACCGTTCGAGAGAGAAGCAATAAAAATTCCAATATGCCAACGGGCGATATTGAGATTGAAGCGTCAAATCTGACGGTGCTCAACTCCAGCAAGACCCCACCTTTTACCATCGAAGACGAAACCGATGGCGGAGATGAGTTGCGAATGAAGTACCGCTATTTGGACTTGCGTCGAAATCCGGTGCAGCAAAGTTTAATGCTTCGGCACAAACTAGCCATTGCCACCAGGTCTTATTTGGATAGCCAAGGGTTTTTGGAAATCGAAACACCTTACCTCATCAAGTCTACTCCTGAAGGAGCCCGAGACTTCGTAGTGCCGAGCCGAATGAATCCGGGGGAATTTTATGCATTGCCCCAATCGCCTCAAACGTTCAAGCAATTGCTGATGGTGAGTGGGTATGATCGCTACTTCCAGATTGTGCGTTGCTTTCGCGATGAAGATTTACGCGCCGATCGACAGCCCGAGTTTACACAGATCGACTGCGAAATGGCATTCGTAGAGCAAGAAGACATTCTCAACACTTTCGAAGGATTGACGAAGAACCTCTTTAAGGAAGTTCTGGATGTTACTCTGGGTGATTTCCCCAGAATGGACTACGCCATGGCTATGTCGAGATACGGATCGGACAAGCCCGACATCCGCTTCGGTATGGAAATTAACGATATTTCTGCTCATGCTCAAGGCAAAGGATTCAACGTATTTGACAGCGCCGAAGCCATATTGGCCATCAATGTAGAAGGCGGGAGCGAAATGAGTCGAAAACAACTCGACGCCATAACGAATTGGGTGAAGCGTCCGCAAATCGGAGCCAAGGGATTGGTGTACGTGAAGTATCAAGAAGAGGGCGTTTTGAAATCCTCCGTCGATAAATTCTACTCGACCGAAGACCTCGAAGAATGGGCAAAAGCCTGCGGTGCCCGAGTCGGCGACTTATTGCTCGTGCTGAGCGGCGACCTGAACAAAACCCAAAAACAAATCGGTGAATTGAGACTCCACATGGCCAATGAGCTTGGCTTGCGGGACTCAAAAGTTTTTGCTCCGCTCTGGGTAGTCGATTTTCCGTTGATGGAATGGGATGAAGAGGAACAGCGCTACTTTGCCATGCATCATCCTTTTACCTCACCCAAGCCAGAGGACATCAGCAAGCTTACGTCGGCTACCGGAGAGGTGAGAGCCAATGCTTACGACTTGGTGATTAACGGAGTTGAAATAGGCGGAGGCTCAATTAGAATTCACGATAGAGATGAGCAAGCTCAAGTATTCGATTTGCTTGGATTTACTCCCGAAGAGGCACAAGCACAATTTGGCTTTTTGATGAATGCCTTTGAATATGGTGCACCTCCTCACGGTGGAATTGCATTTGGATTTGACCGACTTTGCTCCCTTTTCGGAGGCTCGGAATCGATAAGAGATTACATTGCTTTCCCGAAAAACAATTCGGGTAGAGATGTGATGATCGATGCACCCGCGAAGGTTGATGAGGCGCAGTTGAAGGAATTGAGCTTAAAGCTCAATCTTGAAAAATAAGGTACCTGAAAGAGAGGGCAAATTCTTCCAAAAGCAGATTTCGTTTTGCCAGGAGCTCGACGGAAGGCTTGTAATCGGCTGAAAATTCCAGCGGAAAAGCTTCAAATCGGTATTTGATTCCTGCGATCAAGTCGAATCCCAGATTGATGTATTGCTGATCACCGTTAAACCCTTCTCCCACAAAATTGCTGCGGTGGTGATAGCCTCCGTGGAGTCCTCCACCGTAATACCAATGCCACGATTCCGAAGATAGCGGAACTTTTCTTTCGTAAAGTCCGGTGAGGATCAATCCGCTCCATCGGGGAGTGAGAATTATTTCAAAATCCTGATCGTCCGTTATGGACTGAACATAAGAAAGGCCTCCACCCCAGCCGAGGCGGAGGCCTAATGCCCTTTCCTGAGCGATTCCCGAAAGGGAAATCGCCAGAAAAAATAAGAAGGCCGTGAATTTAAAGGGTACCTCGCGATTCTTGTTCACGCTCGATCGCTTCGAAAAGTGCTTTAAAGTTTCCTTTACCAAAACTCTTGGCTCCCTTTCGTTGAATAATTTCGAAGAACATCGTCGGTCGATCAACCACGGGTTTGGTGAAAATTTGGAGCAAATACCCTTCATCATCGCGGTCAATTAATATGCCCAGTTCTTTCAACGGTTCCAAATCCTCATCGATTTCGCCAACGCGATCCAAAACGGTTTCGTAATACGTCTCGGGAACGTACAAAAACTCGACTCCTCTACTCTGTAAACCCTTGACGGTTTCGATGATATTGTCAGTAGCCAATGCAATGTGCTGCACTCCCGCACCTTCGTAGAAATCAATGTACTCCTCGATTTGAGATTTCTTTTTCCCCTTGGCTGGCTCGTTAATCGGAAATTTGATGCGGCCATTGCCGTTGCTCATCACCTTACTCATCAATGCCGTGTATTCCGTGCTGATGTCTTTGTCGTCGAAGGAGATCAACTGGGCAAAACCCATTACTCGGGCGTAAAAATCTACCCATTTGTTCATCTCTCCCCATCCTACATTTCCTACCATGTGGTCGATGTATTTCAAGCCGGTAGGCTCGGGATTGTAATCGCTCTCCCATTTTCTGTAGCCCGGCAAGAATACGCCGTGGTAGTTTTTTCGCTCAATAAAAATGTGAATTGTTTCGCCGTAAGTATGAATTCCCGACTTTACCACCTTCCCGTGCTCATCTTCGACTGTCTCGGGCTCCATGAAAGATTTCGCGCCGCGCTTGGTGGTTTCTTCCCATGACTTGGTGGCATCGTCTACCCAAAGGGCTACGACCTTCACACCGTCGCCATGCTTGCGAATGTGTTCGTTGATGGGACTGTCCGGCGTAAGTGGAGTAGTGAGCACCAATCTTATTTTATCTTGGCGCAATACGTAAGAGACCTGATCCTTGCGGCCGGTCTCCAAGCCGGAGTATGCTTCGGACTGAAAGCCAAATGCCGTCTTGTAATAATGCGCCGATTGCTTGGCGTTTCCAACGTATAACTCTACGTAGTCGGTTCCGTTGAGAGGCAAAAAATCCTCTGCTTCGGCGTTTATCTTTTTTAAGTTAAGTGTCGATTCTGAAGTTGATTCCATGGTGATGCTATTTTTTATATTCGTAGGTAGTAGTGTAAGGTATTAGTCATGATCCAGCCAAGACTTCCAATACGTATCATCGGCTATCCCGACTGCGTGAGTCGTCAGCTTTAAGGGTTTGAACGTATCGACCATGACGGCCAATTCCTCGGTATCTTTTTTTCCGATACTGCGTTCAGCGGCTCCCGGGTGCGGCCCGTGAGGTATGCCCGCCGGATGCAAGCTGATGTGTCCCGCCTCGATATCATTTCGACTCATAAAATCGCCATCCACGTAATAAAGCACCTCATCGGAGTCTATATTGGAATGGTTGTAAGGCGCAGGAATGGCTTCGGGATGGTAGTCGTAAATACGCGGACAGAATGAGCATATTACGAAGGCGTTCGTCTCAAAAGTCTGGTGAACGGGTGGTGGCTGATGCACCCTTCCGGTGATCGGCTCAAAATCGTGAATGGAGAAGGCATACGGATAATTGTACCCATCCCAACCGACGACATCAAATGGATGACTCGCATAGGAAAGGTGGTAGAGCATGTCTTCCTTTTTGATTTTAATTAGAAAACTTCCCGTTTCGTCAATAGGGTTCAGGTTTTCAGGCCGTCGAATATCTCTTTCGCAGAAAGGCGAATGCTCCAGAAGCTGACCGAAATAATTGCGGTAACGCTTTGGCGTGTAAACGGGACTAAAAGACTGAACGATAAAGAGTTTATTGTCTTCGGTTTCAAAGTGGATTTGATAAATCATCCCACGAGGAATGACCAAGTAATCGCCATACGAGAAAGTTAAGTCGCCCAATATGGTTTTCAATGTTCCTTTTCCGCGGTGGACAAAAATCACTTCATCCGCATCGGCATTTTTATAAAAATAGTCGGTCATCGACTTTTTGGGCGATGCCAATTCGATGTAGCAGTCGTTGTTTACCAAAACCGGCTTTCTACTTTCTAAGAAGTCATCTTCACTCGGCACTTGAAAACCCCTGAATCGATACGATTTTAAGTTTTTCTCTACCGCGATTTTCGGAGCTATGTTTAAGGTATCGCCAAATTCTTTCACCTGCGTAGGGCGGTGGATATGGTAAAGCAAAGAAGACATTCCGTCGAAGCCGATGGTGCCGAAAAGCTGCTCATAATAGAGCCCCCCGTCGGGCTTTCTGAATACCGTGTGACGTTTGTGCGGAATCTTACCGAGTTGATGATATATAGGCATAATGTTCTTTAGTAGTTGGTTTACAAATATACCAAATCAAAAGCGGAAGAGGTGCAGACAATGGTTGTACAATCAGAAATTCGCGTCATACATTTGTGTAAATTTGCACCCCTCAACTTAACAAGCAATTAATGCCTTCAAACATCCTAGTGATCGGTGCTGCCGGTCAAATCGGTACCGAGCTTACACTCAAATTACGAGAGATCTATGGCACCGAACGGGTTATAGCCACCGATATTAGAGACACGCCTCCTCCTGCGCTCATGGAAGGTCCTTTTGAGCGCCTCAACATTCTCGACAAAGAGGGACTTTTTGAAGTAGTGCGTCGGAATGATGTGCAAGAGGTGTATTTGCTTGCCGCTTTACTTTCCGCTACTGCAGAGCAAAACCCGGCTTTGGGTTGGGACTTGAACATGAATGGTTTGAGTAACGTCTTGGATCTGTCAAGAGATGGTCACATCAAGCGCATCTTCTGGCCGAGCTCTATTGCGGTTTTTGGTCCGAATACTCCGAAAGACAAAACTCCTCAACGCACCATAATGGAGCCCACCACTGTTTACGGAATTACAAAAGTGGCAGGAGAAAGTTGGTGTGAGTATTACCATAAGCGCTATGGAATTGACATCAGAAGCGTCCGCTTCCCCGGCATTATCGGTTACAAAAGCGCTCCCGGTGGCGGCACCACTGATTACGCCGTCCACATTTTCCACGAGGCCATTAAGAATGGTCATTACGATTGTTTCCTCAGCGAAGACGCCGCCCTTCCCATGATGTATATGCCCGACTGCATTAAGTCAATACTTGAGATCATGGATGCTCCCGAAGAGAATATTACATTGAGAACATCCTACAATATCTCAGGAGTATCGTTTACGCCAAAGATGCTGAGTGCTGCCATTCAAAAGGAGATGCCGGACTTTACCATTAGCTACAGCCCCGACTACCGCGATAAGATAGCCAAAAGTTGGCCTTCATCCCTTGATGACAGCTTTGCAAGAAAAGACTGGGGTTGGAGACCCGATTACGATCTCGACGCTTTGGTAAACGACATGTTGGTCAACCTGAGGGAAGTAGTCTGAAAGCGG
The DNA here is from genome assembly GCA_035268465.1 of Cryomorphaceae bacterium. GTDB lineage: Bacteria > Bacteroidota > Bacteroidia > Flavobacteriales_D > Cryomorphaceae > JAKVAV01. The sequence goes on from DATFKV010000403.1 coordinate 8,909, forward strand.
AAACATTTTCGCCAAAACGGCGTATGTGGTCTTAGAAAAAAGGACTCGCTATGCGCCCTCGACAAAATTCGTATCTGCCCGTTTTCAGCACCTTCATATTGGTGCTTTGGGCCACTTTGATGTGCCGGGCAGGAGACGACATAAATGCTACTGATGATAAAGGCAACAGGCAGGGCTATTGGAAAATAACGGGTGCCATGACCACCGAGGCAGGTTACCGCGACAACCAATTGGTGGAAGAGGGAAACTATGAGCACAATAAAAAAACGGGCTTGTGGAAGAAGTACTATCCCACCGGAGCAATTAAAAATGAAATTACCTTTCAAAACAATTTACCTCGAGGTCCATATAAAATCTACTATCCAGATGGGAAAATCGAAGAAATTGGAAATTGGCAAGGAAACAAAAACGTAGGATCTTTCAAGCGCTATCATCCCAACGGAAAGCCGGCGCAAATCTTCACTTTTACCGATGCCGGAAAACGAGACGGTGTTCAAAACTACTTTTACGAAAATGGCAATCTTCAGCTCACTGTAGAAGTGACGGATGGGGTGGCAAATGGCATTTACGAAACCTATTATCCCGATGGAAAGCTCAAATCAGAAAAATTTATTCGAGACGGTATTCTGGACGAAAATTCTGTGAGAACATATGAGCCCACAAAGGATGAGTATGCAAAAGTAGATATGCCTGTAGTACCGGAAAAAATAGAAGCTCCCACTCAGAAAATTGAAACGAGCGTTGAGGTTTTTGAGCAAAGCGGACAGAGTGCGCTCTACAATAACCGAAAGCAGGTTACTCAAGTAGGGGAGTTTAAAAATGGCCGACTTTGGAACGGCAAATGGCATCGGTACGATCCCAACGGCAATCTCAAAAAAGTAGAAGTATACCAAGATGGAAAGTTCGTAGGATACGGACTTCTTGAAGATGCCAACAATTAAGTATTTTTGGCGCCAAACACCTAACCCATTTGTCCCCGCATGGAATCCAAACTCAAAATCTTCAACACCCTGACCAGGGAAAAAGTAGAATTCGAGCCGCTCAATCCACCACATATAGGTCTCTATGTTTGCGGGCCCACCGTTTACAGCGACGTACATTTAGGGAATGTCAGATCATTCCTGACCTTCGATGTTGTATTCAGGTATCTAAGCCATTTGGGATACAAAGTTCGCTACGTGCGAAACATCACTGACGTAGGTCATCTTTCTGATGATGCCGATGAGGGAGAGGATAAAATTGCCAAAAAGGCCCGCCTGGAACAAATTGAGCCCATGGAGGTAGTGCAAAAGTACACCTATGGCTTCCACGATGTGATGAGCATCTTTAATATTTTGCCTCCCTCGATAGAGCCCACTGCCACGGGACATATCATCGAACAAATTGAAATGATCAAACAAATCATTGATCGAGATTTCGGTTATGTGGTAGACGGGTCGGTTTATTTTGATGTTCGAAAATTTAACGACGAATTCGGCTACGGCAAACTCTCGGGCAGGAATATTGACGACCTTCAGAATAACACCCGAACACTTGACGGTCAAGATCAGAAGAGAGATCCGCTCGACTTCGCCATTTGGAAGAAAGCCGAGAAAGGGCATATCATGTACTGGCCATCACCGTGGGGCCAAGGTTTCCCGGGGTGGCATTTAGAGTGCTCAGCAATGAGTAGAAAATATTTGGGAGAAGAATTTGACATACACGGTGGTGGAATGGACTTGAAGTTTCCCCATCACGACTGCGAGATCGCTCAGAATATCGGAGCTACGGGCAAGGCAGGTCCGCGTATTTGGATGCACGGAAATATGCTCACCGTCTTAGGACGTAAAATGTCAAAAAGCGAAGGGAACGGATTTACACCTGAACAACTCATCACAGGAAATCACAAGCTTCTTGATCAAGGTTACTCTCCCATGACGGTGCGTTTCTTCATGCTGCAAAGTCATTATTCCAGTACGCTCGACTTTTCTAACGACGCTCTGAGAGGAGCAGAAAAAGGCTTTAAGCGTTTGATGGACGGTTATGCCCGTCACCAAGATTTGAGATCATCGGAATCTTCATCGATAGATATTGATAATCTGGCAGCCAAGTGCAAAGCAGCTATGGACGACGATTTCAATACGCCTATTTTGCTCTCACATCTTTTCGAAGGAGTGAAAACGGTAAACCTCGTCGACAGCGGAAAAGAAACCCTTACCTCAGGAGATCTGGAAAAATTAAAATCATTGTTCGACAAGTATATTTTCGATGTACTCGGATTTCGAAGTGAAGCTGATGAATCCGCTGCAGGCAGTGAAGTCGCGGACGGATTAATGGATTTGGTGATCAAATTGCGCCATTCAGCGAAATTGAACAAAGACTTTACAACGGCAGACCAAATTCGGTCTGAACTCTCCAAGTTGGGGGTTGTTCTGAAAGATTCGCCCGACGGCACTACTTACGAGATCACATAATTCATGGCTGTGGGAGCGGCTTTGATTATATTCGAAGTCTGCAAAAAAATCTCATGAGCAACAATAGACCCAAGCTTTATCTTCTCGACGCCTACGCTCTCATTTACAGAGCCTACTACGCTTTTATTCGCAACCCCAGGGTAAACTCCAAAGGAATGAACACCTCGGCGATGTTTGGTTTTACCAACACGCTCAATGACATCATCAAGAATTATCAGCCCACTCACATTGCCGTAGCCTTTGACGTTCCCGGAGATGTTTTTAGGAATGAGACTTTTCCCGCATACAAAGCCAATCGGGAGGAGACTCCTGATGACATTAAATTGTCGATCCCCTACATTCGAAAAATCATTGAAGGTTTTCGGATTCCGATCATAGAGCTGGCGGGATTTGAAGCCGATGATATTGTGGGTACCATCTCGAGACAAGCCGAGAAAGAGGGCTTTGACGTGTTTATGGTAACACCCGATAAGGACTTTGGTCAATTGGTGACGGAGCATGTGAAAATGCTCAAGCCCGGCCGACAGGGAAACCCCAGTGAAATATGGGGGATAGATGAGATTTGTGCAAAGTTTGGAATTGAGCGGACCGAACAGGTTATCGATATACTCGGGCTACAAGGCGATAGCGTGGACAATATTCCCGGTGTGCCGGGAGTAGGGCCAAAAACGGCCACCAAACTCATTGCCGATTATGGAAGCGTAGAAGGAGTCATTGCGCATTCCCACGAATTGAAAGGAAAACTACGAGAGCGAATTGAGGAAAATAAAGAACAGGCCCTTCTTTCGAGAGATCTAGCCACCATTACCTGCGATGTTCCCCTACAGTTTAACGCAGTGGAGGTTCTTTTAGAAGAACCCGATCGAGAAGCACTTCGCGAGATCTTCGCCGAGCTCGAATTCCGTACCATGTCCGAGCGAATTCTGGGTGAGAAAATGGCATCATCGGGTGACCAGATGGATCTCTTCAGTGGAGGCAACGGTGCAACTGAAACAGCTGCAGCAGAGGCGGTCACTCATATGCTCGTTTTTGACCCCGCAAAGGTGAACTACAGCCTCATCGAAACAAAAGACAAACGGACCACCTTTCTGAAAAGCCTGATGAAGCAAAAAGTAGTTTGTTTCGATACGGAAACTACCTCCGTTGACGCCAATAACTGCGAGTTGGTCGGGATGTCATTTTCCTGGAAAGAAGGAGAAGCTTACTACATTCCCATACCCGAAAATCAAGCCGGAGCGAAATTTATTCTGCGAGAATTCAAGCCGTTTTTCGAAGATGAAAAAATCTTAAAAATCGGACATAATCTCAAATACGATATTACGGTGTTGAAATGGTATGACATGGAAGTTCGCGGTCCCATTTTCGATACGATGATAGCCCACTATCTGATCAATCCGGATACGAAGCACAGCATGGACGAATTATCAGAAACCTACTTGGGATATCGACCTATTTCGATAGAAACATTAATCGGGAAAAAAGGGAAGAACCAGAAGAGCATGCGGGATATTCCGGTGGAGGAAGTCGCTCCCTATGCCAACGAAGATGCCGATATCACCTTTCGACTCTACACCATTTTCAAAGAAAAAGTGGAAGAGTCTGAGGATTTGAAAAACCTTCTTTATGACATGGAAATGCCATTGGTAGCGGTATTGGCAAAAATGGAATTTGCCGGTGTCAAAATTGACAAAGAAGGATTGGCTGATTTTTCGAAGGAGCTGGAAGAAGTAATCATTGGGCTGGAGAAAGAAATTTATAACCTGGCGGGAAGAGAGTTTAATATCGGCAGCCCCAAACAGCTAGGCATCATCTTATTCGAAGAGTTGCAAATTGATGCGAAGCCCAAAAAAACCAAGTCCGGTCAGTACAGCACCAACGAAGAAACACTCTTGAAATACGAACATGATCAACCAATTGTAAATAAGCTATTGGAATACCGACAGGTAGTGAAGCTCAAAAGCACCTATGTAGATGCCCTTCCTGAATTGATCAATCCCAAGGATGAGAGGATTCACACCACTTACATGCAGGCAGTCGCGGCTACCGGGCGGTTGAGCTCACAAAATCCGAACCTCCAAAACATCCCTATTCGAACCGAACTTGGACGTAGAACACGTGAAGCATTCATTCCCACGGATAAGGATCACGTTATTTTCGCGGCAGATTATTCTCAGATTGAGTTGAGGCTAATTGCCCATTTGAGTGGGGACGAAGCAATGGTCAAAGCATTCAATGAAGGCGAAGACATTCACGCAGCTACTGCAGCAAAAGTTTTTGATGTAGACATTAAAGAAGTAACGCGGGAAATGAGAAGTCAAGCCAAGATGGTCAACTTCGGAATCATCTACGGTATTTCAGCATTTGGTTTGTCTCAGAGGCTTCACGTGAGCCGATCAGAGGCCTCGGATCTGATTAAAAATTACTTCGCCAAATATCCCGGAATCAAAGAATACATGGATAAGAGCATCGCTTTCGCCAGAGAAAAAGGCTACGTAGAAACCATCATGAAACGTCGGCGCTATTTGAAAGACATCAACGGCAGAAACCCTACGGTAAGGGGGTTTGCAGAGCGCAACGCGATCAATGCTCCCATACAGGGTTCAGCGGCAGACATGATAAAAGTGGCCATGGTGAGGCTAAACAAGGTCTTTGAAAAAGAAGGATTCAAATCCAAAATGATTCTTCAGGTGCACGATGAATTGGTGTTCGACGCTCTGCGCAGCGAGCTTGAAGAAATCAAACCAATCGTAGAAAGAGAAATGATGAATGCATTTACCGATTTGAGCGTACCCATGAAAGTGGATATGGATACGGGAAACAATTGGCTGGAAGCTCATTAATCAATTGAAACCTTTCGGACACTAAATCGGTACACTCGCTCAACACTATTTTGTTAATCGTTCATAGACTTAGAAGGCATGATCGACCGATGTGAGCTTAAATTTGTTTACACCCCTTATTTTAAACTAATGAAAACTAGACTTTTCCCTGTCCTTATCGCGCTTTTCTCATTATCACTCTGGTCGTGCAATGATGGTGCTGTTACTGACGAAAGCATTACCAACGCCGAAGTATCTTCTGAAAAATCCAAAGAGGTATCTGACGAAACCACTACGAAGGTGAAAGATATTCTTCACTCAGTGCCGTCGCCCCTTGACATGGCGGCTATATTGAAAAAGTCAGGCGCCAGATATGATGCAGATTTTTTAAATAAAGTTAGAAATGTGAATGAGTATTCTTCTGCTCGCCAACAGGCATTGAATCTGGGAATTTATGGAGCCGATCTGAGCTATGCCAGTGTTTTCAATCAAAATCAAGAATCCATTTTATACTTGAGCTGCACCAAGAAATTGGCTGATCGTCTTGGGCTAAGCAAGGCTTTTAATGATGAAGTCATAGAGAGAATGGAGATGAACGTGGACAACCGCGACTCTCTCCTGACGATTATTTCTGACACTTATTACAATCTCGACGCTTACCTAAAAGAAAATGATCGTGACCATATTTCGGCAATGATAATTGCGGCGGGTTGGATTGAAGGACTCTATTTGGGAACACAAATCGCAAAGTCAAGCAAATCTGCTTCACCCAAGCTGGTAGAGCGCATAGCAGAACAAAAAATCTCGCTCAATAATCTCATAGCCTTGGTCATGAGCTACAACGATTCGGGAAATCTGGATTTTATTCTGGATGACTTGAAAAAAATTGAAGATGCTTATGCTTCGGTTTCAATAAACGAATCTAAAAACACAGTAAGCGAAGGCACTGACGGTGTGACTCAAATTGGTGGTAAAACCGAGGTTATTATCTCAGACGAAGATCTCGCAAACCTTACAAATATCGTTTTTGACATTCGTCAAGGATACGTTCAATTATAATTAAGGAATTCTCCCCCACGATGAAAAAGCTACTTATAATCTTATTTGCAGCAGTGCAAACGTCTCTTGTAATGGGACAGTGTCGGTCATTTGTAAAAAATAACTGCGGTGACGCCATGGAAGGATTTATTCCCGGCGAAAGTTTCAATGCCGTTAAACTTTTCCCGGGCGATGCAGCTGAAGTGGAGATGACTTTTTTCAGTGATGTGGACTACCGTTTATTGGTATGCAGCCACGAGGTACTTGGAGATGTCAATTTTCAACTGGTAGACAGTGAAGGTGGTGTGGTTTACGACAACGCAGACCGCCAATTCAGTGAATATTTTGATTTTCGCCTGGAAGGAACTCGAACGTTTGAACTTAAAATCCAAGTTCCGGCGCAAGCAGATAACTCTATCAACCCTCAAGGCTGCGTGGCCATACTTTTAGGCCGAAAACTCAAAGACTAGTTTCTACTCGATTACCAGCTTCTTTGCTGAGGAGCCATTGCGTCCTTGAACTTCTACCAAATAAATTCCCGTAGAGAGATCGTTGAGTTCCATTCTATAATCGCGAGCCGATTGAATTTTGATCACTTCGTTTCGAACAATACGACCTGATAAATCCCTAATCAGAATTGACTCAACATCTGAAACCTCATCAGGGAACCTCAAAGTGACCATATTTCCGGCCGGATTGGGAAACATAGCAAACCGCACTTCAGGTGCAGATTGAAAAGCCGTATTTAAAGTGGTGCCGTCGAACAAGTTTATGTCATCAATGTAAACCGTTCCCCCATTGGTTCCTCTGTACTCAAATCGAAATCTAAACTCTTCATTCTGGAAAACGGGAACAATGTTATCGATCTCTAAGCTAATCCAGTCTTCTTCCTCGGGAAAGTATGCTCCCGAGTAAATTCCTTCTGTGGTGTAGACATCGCCCTCGTCATAGATTTTGCGAGGACTCCAAAAGTCTCCGCAGTTCTTGGAAATATAGACCCATAATTCCCCTTCGCTAGATGCAGAACTTCTCGCAGCAGCTCTTTTAAAGGAAAGGATGGGCAAATCGCCCACATCACTCATTTGAAAAGTTTTAGAAACAAAAGCAGATTTGGCAATAGTTGATTGCTCAGCCTCATTCGCCCTGAAAACCGCGGAATGTTCGTCGTTGAATCCAACCTCAGTAGCCACCTCCCACAGGTCAGGGCCATAAATATTTTCGGTGTATAAAGATCCGTCTTCAAGTTCTCCAAAGTTCTCAATCGACTCAAAGCTTTGGCTATAAGGGAAACTCAGAGAAGCCGTATCTAATACTTCAATATAGGCTTCTTTCACTTCTGTCATTTGATTTCCAAAACTATCCACTACAGCGAGACTTACGGTATAATTTCCGGGAGCAGAATAGAACACCTCAGGATTGTCTAAAACCGTTGTGGCTGGCGATCCTCCTTCAAAAATCCACAGTCGCTCCGCCACACCGGAATGAGATTGATCTTCGAAATTAATAACGTCACCTACACAAACCGAAAATTTATCAGATGTGAATTCGGCGTCGCAAAGTTGAGGCTCAAGCAAAACTCCGGTGGCCTCTAAATTTTCCTCAGTCCATAAACTGCTTCGTTCTGCAATTGGTGAGGTCAGTGAAGCCAACATTCTTATTCTTTGGCCCTCCGTAAACATTTTTCCACAAAAAGAATACTCCATGAAGTTTTCAACGTTATCTATGCTACCACAAGATTGTCCGTTTACATTGCAAGACGTCCACCCTACGGTATTGGGAGTATCAAACACTCCATCATCGGTATCGCAGTTGGTTGAAACCTCCGGATCATTTGTGCTTCCCCAAAGGTGAGGTAAATCTATCCAATGACCTACCTCGTGAGTGAGAACGTGGGAACGACCCAGGTTGCTTTCTCCGATACTACCGACATAATCATACCTCACTACAATCCCATCATTCGTCTCTCCAAAATCACCGGCCAGGGAGCTCGGATAGTAAGTATATCCCGCAGCACCGCTGGCGATCGTGTTGCACACCCAGATATTCAAGTACTTTGATCGGTCCCATATCGGACTTACTGTTTTGAGGTTTTCACCGCCTGAGACGGTAATCTCACTCAAAGTTCTAACGACACCATTCGTACAATTTCCCTCCGGGTCAATTTTTGCCAACCGAAACTCAATTCCCACATCTCCGATAATGTCTACGAACTCGTCCTGCACCGTTCCTATCCCGAAACTATTGGCATTAAAATCATCGGTCATAACCCTCACGGCATCCTCGATCTGATCATATGAGATGTTCTCCGCGCCGTATGAGTGAACAATATGAAAGACCACCGGAATAATATATGGATCTTCATCTTTGGGCAATCCTATCCTCTGTAGTTCCTTCGCGCGGTTGAGTATTTGGGTGGCCAAGGCTTCAGAAGTCTGCTTTAACTCAGGATCACTTTCAAAAAGCTTATCCTGCATTTCGTAGGTGTGGCATTTTACAATATTCTCTTGCGAGTCTTGAGCGAAGGCAGCTGACGTGATCATTATGGCCAATAGGGCCGGAAAAAATTTCTTCATTAGGCTTTCATTTGAACAGAGTGGTGGCGGAACTCATCTATTTTACAATCAGCTTCCTAACTGCAACTCCCTCCTCACCGGTCATTCTGACAAAATACATTCCCGGAGTCAAAGAGTAATCAAGTTGTATTTGAATGTTCTGAGTTCCCGCCGTCATCAAACCTTGAAAAGGTGACCGGACAATTCGTCCTGCAGCATCAACAACATCAATTCTGACATTTTGGTTCTTCGAAAGCTCCAATCGAAGTCTAACATTGTCCGTAGCCGGATTCGGAAATAATGTTAACTCTTTGACCACGTCGTTGTTGTCTACACTCAGAGTATTCGGATCATAAATATTGATATCATCAATGAAAATGTTGTTTCCATTTACACTGGTAAACTCAAATCTCACTCTAAATTCAGTTGTTAAGAAAATGGAACTAATGTTGTCGATTACTACCTCTTCCCAGTCGTCATCTGAATTCGGATAAAACTGACCTCCAACATTTCCGCTAACCGTTGGCAATTCATCGATATCTCTGGTTTCTCGCAAATTCCAATTCTCACCACAATTTCGAGATATTCTCACTCGAAATAAATCATCGGAACCGGCATTTCTGCGAGCGTGAGCGTATTTGAAAGAAAGAACTGCATTATCCTCCAAACCGGAAAGATCGAAGGTTGGACTCTCCAGCGTTTCTACCTGAAAGTCTGTATTACTTCGTCCCTGCACAAAAACTGATTGCGAACCGGAAAGGGCAACTTGATCTGTGATTTTCCAACTTATATTTGAACCGTCAGGGTTTAGATCAACCCATTCTCCATTCTCTTCTATTTCAGAAATATTTTCAAAACTCTCCTCAAAAGGGAGAGCATACTCAGCCTCGTTTAAGACGGTTACCAGATTCTCTTTGACAATCGTTTCTTCGCCTTGAGCATTGCTGACGGTCAGCGTAACAGAATATACTCCCGGTGTTCCATAAGCTACCATAGGATTGTCTTCGACAGAAGTAGCAGGTATACCGCCCTCAAAAGTCCACACTCGATCTTCAACATCGTTGTAAGAAATATCATCGAATTCAATTTCCTGACCTACACAAATTTTGGGATCTCTATCCAAAACAAAATCGGCAAAACAAATCTCGGCCGGTTCTAAGACCCCTGTTTCGGCTAAATTCGCAGGCGTATGCAGCTGGTTTCTTTGTGCTATGCTGCTATTCATAGCGGCTCTCATTCTATTGGACTGCCCTTCGGTAAACATTTTGTAGCAATAGGAGTAATCCATGAAGTTTTCTACATTATCGAGGGATTCACAAGTTGAACCACCAAGATCACAAGAAGTCCATCCGACTGTATTTGGAGTGTCTGAGACAAAATCACTGCTTCCGCCTCCACTACAATTGGAAGGAAGTCCGGGACTATTCGAAGTTCCCCAAGTATGCTCCAAATTGGCCCAATGACCTACTTCGTGTGAGAGGGCATGACTTCTAACGGGAGTTGAAGTACCGATTCTACCAACGTAATTGTGCAATAAAACGATTCCGTCATAAGCCTGGCCAAACGCTCCCGACACTGTACTCGGGATAAACGTATATCCTGCAGTTCCTTCACCAATTTGCCTACAAGTCCAGATGTTCAGATAACTACTTCTGTCCCAAATTCCCGTGGCATCTTTCATCTCGAATAAACCTTCATTTGTCGTTTCAGAAAGCACTCGGTTAATGCCATTAGTGCAATTTCCATCGGGGTCGATTTTGGCCAATCTGAACTCAAACTCAACATTTCCAACGATGTCGGCAAACTCATCTACTACATCATTAATATCACTATTGGCGGCATTAAAATCTTCGTTGAGCACATCAATAGCACTCTGCACCTGTTCCATAGAAATATTTTCTTCACCGCCTTGGTGAACGATGTGAAACACGACAGGAATTATGAGTATTTCGTCTTCCGTGTCTTTTTCAGCAGAATACTTCTCAGTCTCAACTTCGAGTTGTTTTCTTGCTTGTTTGGCAATCTCTCGTTGTTCGGGATATTTTTGAAACAGCGCTTCAGTCACTTCGTGCTGCCCACAGGTCAAATGCCCTGGATCAACAAATTCGTTTTCTTGAGCAAAAATAGAAGTTGAGCCTAGCGCAAAAGCTGCAACAAATAAAATCAAGGATAAAAATTTTCTCATGGTGGTTTTTTACAGTAATGTTTTCAGCGGCATAAAGTTACGAATAACAGCAGCATGATGCATCGCCAACCCGACAATAGGTTGGACAGTTATTATACATTATAAATTCAATATACCCTAACTCCCTGTATAACTACAGACTATATAACGTTGGAAACCTAAGTCAAGGCCTGATTCAAATCGTCTATGAGGTCATCCACATCTTCTACTCCCACACTTAGACGAATTAGCGAGTCAACAATTCCTGATTGTATTCTTTCATTTTCAGGAATGGAGGCATGAGTCATCGATACGGGATGACCAATTAAGCTTTCGACCCCACCAAGGGATTCGGCTAAAGCGAAAACTTGACACTTTGCTATCATGTCATGCGCAGCTTTTACAGTGTTTGTTTTTAGGGTAAATGAAACCATTCCGCCAAAACCACTCATTTGTTCCTTAGCAACCTCATACCCCCTATGAGATTCCAAACCGGGATAATAAACTTTATCGACTGCCGAATGATTTCTCAGGTATTTCGCCACTTCCATTGCATTCTCACAATGGCGCTGCATGCGCAGGTGCAACGTTTTTATTCCCCTGAGAACCAAAAATGCATCTTGAGGACCACAAATGGCTCCTGAAGAATTTTGAATGCGATAAATTTCTGATGCAATATGTTCATCATTCGTTACCAAAGCACCCATTACCACATCGCTATGGCCGCCCAGATATTTGGTGACAGAATGCATCACCACGTGAGCACCCAAATCAAGAGGTAACTGAAGGTATGGTGTAGCGAAAGTATTATCGACCACTAGCATCGCCCCCGAATTTTTTACAGCAGCAGCGATACCCTTAATGTCGGCGATGCGTAGCATAGGATTGGTGGGAGTTTCGATCCAAACCATCTTTGTATTGACATTTACGGCAGCCTCAACATTCGCCGGATCTTCCATGGATACATGCCTGAACTTGATGCCGTATTTCGCAAAAATGGTATGAAACAACCGATAAGTTCCACCATAAAGATCACTGGTACTAATTACCTCATCTTCGGGATTGAGCATTTTAAGAATGCAATCAATTGCGGCTAACCCACTTCCAAAACATGCTCCATACTTACCGTTTTCCAATGCTGCCAAGCTTCTTTCCAAAGCGCCACGAGTAGGATTCTTCGATCTTGAATATGCATATCCTTTGTTCACCCCGACTTCTTCTTGCACGTATGTGGACGTTTGGAATATGGGAGTCATGATGGCTCCGGTTGACGGATCCGGTTCGACACCGGCATGAATGACTTTAGTGGCAAACTTCATAACTACGTTTTCGATTTATACAAAGCAGCATTTCAAGATGATACTTCAATTGTCTTTCCTTTCCTTCTTTTGTTTCGGTGCCGTGGCCCGCAACCATCGGGGCAAAATTATGGCTCCAATAAAGAGGTAAGGATAATAAGAGATCAGTCTCCAAAGTAAAGCCAGGGCACCGACCAGTCCCAACGGAATAAATTCTTTTAAAAATCCCGAAAAGGCAAATTCAGCGACTCCGGAACTTCCGGGCGTAGGGCTAATCAGCATGATGACCCACATAACCAATTGGCGCGCGTAGATGAGAATTTGGTCTGAAAAACCTTGGAGTAATGATGAGTCAGCTGAGGCAAATGCCAAAATCATAAAATTAACTACGACATATCGTGCCGTCCAAGAAACATAGGTTGCTCCAAAAGCTTTGAACCAATATCTGAGCGGTTTCCCTTTCAGCTCGTCACTGGTTGTTATAATATCGTCACCAACGTCAATCACGTTATACCTCCACCTTCTGAGAATGGGTAATCTGAATATTTGCAAAAGCAAGTATTTAAATCCGCGCGGCAGTGTAAAAACCGCAATTAAGATGGTGGTAGTCAATACGACGATGAATGAATAGCCAATCCAAAAGATCCCTTGAGTACCATAAGTGGTTCCGAACAGCGTCTTTTGCATACTGACGGGAAAGAGATTGTCCGATCCAATTGCCAACAAAACTATCACGACAGTCAATATATAGAAAAGCTCATCCAGCAATGCTGAAACCAATACGATGGCGGTGCTCCTTCCCAGTTTTATACCTTCTCGATGTACAATAAACATAGCTATACCACTGCCTCCCACGATACTAGGGGTTAGTGCTGAGGCGAACTCCCACAGCATGATTACTC
>DATFKV010000404.1:0-17245 GCA_035268465.1 Cryomorphaceae bacterium
ATTGAAAAGAAGAAAGCAGGTGTTTGGCATCATTAAGCCCTACAGACCATACGATATTTGCCTTTAATGCCTCGCTCGGCTCGGCTCTATCCACAATGATGGCGCTCAAGGCGAAAATGCCCACCCCTGACTCGGCGACCAATTCGCTGCGCTTATATGCATCTACCAGGTTGCTCTGTCGCTTTTGCAAATCGCTGTCCACACCATAGGGCAAAATGTTCTGGAGCCCGTCCAGTATATTTACCTTTCGATTCTTGTCGGAGTGATTGATGATGGCGGCATTTCGCACAAATCCGTATAAGTTGCTCGAGCACCATTCGTACCAGAAGGTCAATTCGAGATCGTGGTTCACTTCTTCAAAGAGGATTTTATTTCCATGACGATTCTTGTAGAGATTTCGGGTGACCTTAAAATCTTTGGAACTCAACTTGGAAAAGGGCTCCCATATTTCGGTTTCGCCATCTGCCACCACTTGGAAGATCGTTTTGCTTCCCGTATTGTGGGCCAGTTCGGTAATCTTATCGTCCGAGTAATACGGAAACAAGGCATGTTCGGCATTCTTTCTACCCGCGGTCAGACCTCCGTTGCTGGAAATGAACAGCCAGTGATTGGAATCACTAACGATGCTCATAAAAAACGGCCTCAACGAATCGTGATTGGGTATTTTGAACCAAGACTCTTCGTTTATTTTCTCAATGGTAATCGACATGAAATTCCTTTTAGTGTTAAAGTGACAATTAATTCGGAATCGCTAATATCTGATTTATTGGGGACTTAACGAACGGGTACTTAAGCTAATTGAGTCAGAAGGCTTTCCCGTAAGGATTATCATCGCCTAGAGTAACGATGGCTGCATTATTTAGCGCTCCGCAATTACTGTAATCTCTTAAAGAAGAAGTTTGCCCGTCACTTTACTCAGGGGTCTCGGCACTTTTATAAGCACTGAATGAAAAATATTTGAGATAAAGGAATAGAGCAAGAAGAAACGCTCATTAACCACCATATTGTTCGAAAGCAATAATCTAAAGCTCAAATCTCCAAGCCAACCACAGGCTTTGTTAAAGACTGAAATGGATCGCCCTGCTGCGTTGTAAATCATGCTGACAGCTAAAACTGATTTATATCAGGTATTCCAAAGAACTGATGTATGTCATGATTTAGAGAGAACATCGCCATTATGTTTGTCACCGAAATCAAAGCAACAGGTCATGAAAAAGATCCTCCTATTTAGTTTAACAGTAGTCTTCAGTATTACACTCAGTGCACAGAAGTACGTCGTAAGTCCTACCTCAGAAGTATCGGTAGTGGGTACCTCCAGCCTCCATGATTGGGAGAGCAAGGTAGAAGATGTAAAAGGCTCAGCCACTTTCACCATCGAAGACGGAGTGGTTACTGCCATACCTGAGATGGACATCACTATAAAGGCAGAATCCATAGAAAGTGGAAAATCGAAAATGAACAGCCTGACTTACGAGGCCTTAAAGACGGATAATTTTCCCAACATCCTTTTTACCCTTTCCGAGGTAAAGGAGATTACCGGCAATAAAGTTATTGTATCGGGAGACCTGATGATAGCCGGTGTAAAACGAAAAGTGTCCGTACAGGGAATTATGGATTCTGAAGGTAAGATGATCACCATAACAGGAGCAAAAAAAATAGATATGACAGAATTTGACATTGAGCCCCCGACGGCCATGTTTGGCGCCATAACGGTAGGCAAAGACGTCAACATCCTCTTTACTTTAAAAATGACAAACTAAAAACTACTTAACATGAAAGTTTCGAAAATTATTTTAGCCGCTTTATTTGTCTTGCCCTTTCAGGCAATGTTGGGACAAATCTATACTCAACCTCCGATGGATAACTTCAGGCAGCCCGGATTGGAAGGTATAAACCAATTTGAAGCTCCTAAAACGGATACCGTCCCATTTGACGGTGTTAAAGTTCGATTGGGAGCCGACTTTGCCATGCAATTTCAGGCATTGCAACATTCCAATAGCTCAGTGAATGACACGCTTATTCCATTGGGAAACAACTTCAACCTACCTACCGCCAACTTAAACATTGACGCGGCCCTCTCTGATGGAGTACGCTTACATCTGCGTACCTACCTCTCTTCACGTCACCACCCCGAAGCATGGGTAAAAGGTGGTCACTTAAATATTGATAAACTGAACTTTATCAAAGAGGGATTTCTCGAAGAAGTGATGGAAAAGGTGACCATCCGCGTGGGTCTCGATGAGATCAACTACGGTGACTGGCATTTTAGAAGAACCGACAATGCCCAAGCCATTTACAATCCCTTTGTAGGAAACTACATACTCGACGGTTTTACCACCGAGGCCTTCGGAGAGATTTATTTCCGCCACAATGGCTGGTTGGTGATGGGTGCCATTTCCAATGGTAAATTGAACCAAAGTGTTGCGGTCGCATCAGATGACACGAAAGAATCTCCTTCATTCTACGGAAAGATTGGCTACGACAAGGAAATTAATACTGACCTAAGAGTACGATTAACTGCAAGTGCCTACACCAATAGCGGAGATCAGGCCATATTTCTATACAACGGAGACCGAGCCAGTAGCCGATACTACAATGTAATGGAAACAGAAGACCAAGGAGATGATTGGAGTGGTAGATTGCGCTTTACCGTACCCGAAGTGACTTCTTTTATGATCAACCCTTTCGTGCAGTACAAAGGATTGGAATTCTTCGGAACCTACGAAATGATCAATGCCACCCCATTCTTTGGTGACGATTTCACATATACGCAAATTGCAGGAGATCTGCTGTACCGATTCGGTACTGATGATCGCTTTTATGTAGGTGGAAGATACAACTTGGTGACAGGTGCTGATGGAACGGAAGGAAACGACATCTCCAGAATAAACGCAGGTGGAGGATGGTTCCTCACTGACAATGTGATGACCAAAGTGGAATACGTACAGCAGAATTACGACGGCGACGGCTGGGAAGGCAGCAGATTTGACGGCGGAGAATTCAGTGGCGTAGTAGTCGAAGCAGTTATCAGCTTTTAACTTTAATTATTCAAAAATAAATGATAGGTTCGGTGTAAACATCGAACCTATCTTTTACTATATACCATGAGACTTCCGGTTCTATTTGCGGTTACGTTGATGTGTCTTTTGTGCCAAGCACAAAAATCGACCATTGAGCTGGCCGATTGTATGGAGCTATCGCCCACCGAGGAGTCCAAATTGGTGATAGAAGTCAACACCAACATCAGCACCCTTGAGTGTACTTTTGATCAAGACGCAGTATTCGGAGAACTCCATTTTGAAGGCTTGATTGAAGATCGTTTGATCGTTTTCGAAGATGGCGTTTTGGATTTACCCGTACTCGACTTTGACTGTGGAGGATCAATTATCAACAAGGACTTTGCAAACCTTCTTAACTACCGAGAACACTCGTCTATCGAGGTGAAATTTAAAAACGCCCATTGGTATGATTTGCCTACTCAACGCAAGAATATTCAGCGCGGGCTTTCCATCGGTTACTTCACCGTGGAACTAACCATTGGCGGACATTCAGAAGAAAAAAGGCTTCGAATCTTCTCTTCTCATATCGATGAGAATACGCTTTTTAGCCGCGGTTCGGTGGAGTTGAATATGCGGGAATTTGGCATCGAGCCCCCCGAAAAGTTTATGGGAATGGTAAAAGTCAAGGATATGCTCACCATACGGTTTGATTTGAAGATCCAGGTTGTTTCCTGAAAAAAAGGAGCTAGCGACCGAGGAAAAACAAAATGATTCTCGAAGAAAAACAGCTCAGTGTAGAAGCACAATACACAAAACCCCAACATTTATCGACGTTGGGGTTTTTTTATTCGTGCAGTGCAACCTACAAAATATAAGGTCGTTCTACTAGTGTTATCTGTGGTTTTGCATCTTTCCGATCTTGGTTCGGAGTGCCGCTTGCATTTTATCTACTGCTCCGCTTATCGCTTTTTCGTGGTTGTCTGCTTTGATCTCCACGAGGATGGGCTGCTGCCCTTCCAACCTTGCCTCGATTCTGCATTGAATATCCTTTGCTCCACCCTTGTCGGCATTTTGATCGGACATGTGTACCTCCACTCGAGTGATTTTATCGGCAAAGTGCTTCAATCCGTTTTGCATTTTTTCCGTCACATAGGATTCCATGTTTTCAGAGCCCTTAATGTTATTATCGGTGTTTACTTGTATGGTCATTTGACTTTTTTTTTTAGTTTAATATGTGACCGCTTGGTACAGCAACATTTGGAAATGTAACCTTTTTGACACGATTAAAACGCCATTTCCATCAGGAACACAAAGAACAAAATTCTGTTCGATTTAGTAGAACATTTGGCGAAAATTTCTCGATTAGATGTCCACTCAATAATACCCTTCCATAGGTTTGATTTCCTCGAGTTTGTCATACTCTCCGGCGATGTAATGGTCGATGGCTAAATTCAGGTTAGTGCCGGCCTCTTCCAGCTTTCCCATGCAGTGAAGACACCAAGAAGCCGAATGACGCAAGTAGTAAAGGATTTGGTCAAAATCCTCAGTTCCATAAAGAGCCGATAGTTTCTGATAGTCTATTAAAATTCCATCCTTTGCCATACTCATGAATTCATAGGGCTTGTCGTTAAAAGCTACTCGGGTGTTGTAAAGCCCCTTTTGATCAAGAAAGAGTCGGACTTTATTGAGCTTGATGTCATTCCATTCGTTTATTGCTTCTATCACCAACTCCTCCCTCCAGAGATAATCTCGTAAAATTCTCATTAAGCGTTCATCGCTAATTTCGCCGATTTTCGACGTGTAATTCTCACCGATAAAATTCCTCACCGTCGCAGTCCAAATCAAATCATGATAGTGCATGGTAGAGTCGAATGAAGCCTTGCCTATGGATTCGTTGTAAATCTGGTAATGAATATCTTGGCTTTTTCGGAACCATTCCATTTGCTTGCTAATCTTTTGGTCTGCCATTTCCAAGTCAATTTTCAGATCTTGGAGCAAAGCGATTTCTTCTTTGTGAATCTTCAACTCATTGTTGTAGTTGTTCACCTGAAGGGCAATGAGAATACCTATCACCACCAGAATTATTTCGCCCATGGCGTAAAAGAAGTATTTCGATACTCTGTTTTCTTTTATCATTCTGTGACGGATTTTTCGGAAGAATTTGATCATGCTTTTTACTTTTTATTCCCGCGCACTTCTATTGCTCCAGAAGGGAATAGTCTCGCACGAAAATCCTCTCAGATTGAACGCTATTTCTTGGAGTTGGATCGATATTATTAAAAATATATTACTCTAAGTGTGTTGAACTTTAATTTTTTAAATCATTATCAATCAGTTCATCAAGCGTATGAATTGATTCAATAATATCATCGTATTCCTCCAGCAATGATTGACTGTTGAAGGAAGACAAAACGAACCCATTTTTAAATGCTTGATTGTTTAATAAGGTCATGGCTTGACTCGAATCGAGTACTACATCTTCTCCGTCAAAACTCATCAAAGAGGTCTGCAAATCTGCGGTTTCAAAAAAAGGATCATATAGATATTGTTCAAAGTCCTGTTGCATTTCTCCCTCGGTGAATGCTACTTTTTTGAACTTTGTTTGAATATTTTGAAGATACTCTTTGATCTCTTTATTGGAAATAATCGATAAGTTGCCGGAGTTGAGCAATTCCTGATAGGTATTGTCGTGTTGCACGGTTGGCAACCAAACCATAACATTCACGCAGTGCCGATTAAAAGCCACAAGATCCAAGGCCTTTTCCGTATTGAAATACGTCAATATACTGTCGGTGGTCTGGATTGACCTGACTCTCTCAGAAGCGAATAATTGCAAGGAGATAAGGTTTTGCGCTAAGTCGGACTTGATGTTTTCCAAATAGGTTTTCTCAATATTTCTACTTTTTCTATTCTCATTGGCAATGTTAATCTGCAGGGCAATTAGTATCCCGACAACTACCAGCACAATTTCGCCAATTGAGTAAAGCAGGTAATTCCAAGCTCGATTCTCTTTTACTATAGCTTTACGGATGTGTCTGAAGAATTTGATCATATTGGAAGAATAGTAATTGTGACTGCTAACTTACGGATAAACAGGAAAGAGCAAGAGGCCTCCAATTTTGCGTAAAAAGAGTGAACCCATAAGGTATTTCTAGCAAGATGTATTCGTTACGAGGGAAGGTTCTTCGCTATTCCTTCACCGTGAGGTCTCCGATCAAAAAGATGGATCGCTGCTCATTGAAGGCTTCGAATCCGTTGATGGTCATGTTCTCAAAGTCGGTGTGAATGGTCACTACCGTGCTGTCATTTTCAATCCAATGGGTTAAAACTCTATGATCATCCAACACAATGGTTTTCGTTTTTTCATCTCCAAAGGAGCCGCTTACCGTACTTTTCCAATAAAAACCAGAGTCATTTTTAAAAACAATATCATAGGTGCTACGCCCCAAAAAATCGACAAAGAGCGTGTCATTTATCATCTCGCGATAGGTGTGCTTTTGGCTATGTTTAGGCAAATCCTCTTGATCGATTCTTTTTTTACTCGAATTGCATCCAATTAGCACAGCAGCGGTAATCAGACATATGAAAAAAGAGTAGTTTTTTAATACGGATTTCTTATTCATGAGGAGTGGTTTTGCTTTTTCAATTTATGATCTCGGTGACGCTCTTGTAAGACGTGAAGGAAGAATTCGATCATCGATTTATCTCTTCATCTATTAGTTCGATCAGTGTATTTCCCTCAACGTACATTTTTTCACAGCCCATTCGCAAGCCATGATTATTGCCTGCGGCAAGACGCAAACCGTTTCGCACTCTGCGGTCGTTGAGATAAGCCTTGATACCTTCGCCTACTTCTCTCAACTCTTCTTCAGATAGGTCTTTCCGTACAAATCCCCATTGCTCCACTGTTTTTTCGAAATCTCCGAAAGGCCAAACTGATCCAAGCTCGGCGAGACGGTCATAGAGGTAGCGATCGAATTCTCGGCGCATGTGTTCAGTGTAGGTATGGTCAGCCTCCCTGAGTTGCTTAAGCTTCAGCAACTTGCTTTTGATACTGTCGTTTTTGATGATACTAAGGTTGCCCGAGCTCACCAACTCATCAAAAGTATTGGTCTGCGGTACATATTCTGCCCATCCGTGAACCGTTGAAATAGTCGAATCGGCAGAGAAAATCTCAGCATACGTGTTGAGATTTTCGGTTTTCAGCAAGGCGATACTGCCTTTCACTTTTGCGTCCCTTTCAGCAATCATATTCTCTAAGCTAGCCTTATCAGCCAAGAGGTCGATCTTTACTCCTTTCAGGAATTCTACCTCCCGGCCCCGTTCTTTCCTTTGTTCATTCCAGTTATTGATTTGCAAGGCGATCAAGATCCCGATAACCACGAGGATGATTTCGCCGATGGCGTAGAGGAGGTACTTGGAAGCTTTGCTTCCTGCCTGCCGGCGAGGCAGGTCCATAAGGAGTTTTTGGCGGATACGGCGGAAGAATTTAATCATGATTATGACTTTTCACTCCCACGCTCTCCCCCAGCCCCTGAAGGGGTGGCTTCGCTCAGGATGTTTTGAAGTTTTTGAACTAATTCATCAAATTTCTCGAATACTTCTCGGTTTGTGAATCTGTATTCCCGAATTCCTAATTCTCTTAGATAATCAGTTCTATTTGAATCTTTCTCTTTTTGATTCTGCGAGAGGTGATAATCACCATCAAGTTCTAAAGAAATTCTCAATTTGTGGCAGTAAAAATCCAGTATATAATTTCCGATCGGATGCTGTCTCCTAAACTTAAAACCTTGTGGCTTCAATCTTAAATACTCCCAAAGCTTCTTCTCGCCTTCAGTCATCCGATCTCTGAGCTTTGACGCATTTGAGAATACCTTTGGGTGAGCTCCATTATGCATTCCTGATATTTTGAGTGGATCTTTGCTCATTGCCTCTATCAATTTACTGGATTGTGTGAGGTCCCTTTAGGGATTAAAGGGGTGCGGTGGGCAATTAAGATCCCGATAACTACGAGGTCTATTTCGCCAATGGCATATTTGAAATACCTGCCTGTTTGATTTTTCATTAGAGTTGTTTGGCGAATATGGCGGAAGAATTTAATCATCATTCCCTACTCTTCAGTTCTTCATCTATTTGTTTGATCAGGGCTAAAATATCATGCTCAAGCCCCTTGTATAGTGACAGCATGAATGAACGCACGGAGCCGCAGGATTTGAGTAACTCCTTAAACCGCAAATCATCCATCAAGCTTTGAGCATCAACCGGGTATCCCAATTCTCGAGCAGGATCTATAATGACCTTGGCGTTCATTTGTGGGAGCATTTCGTTTAATTGGATTTTGTTGTCGAATTCAATTTCCAGGGTTTTGATGTATGGGTATCGCTCGGAGTACAACCTGGTAATGCTTCTTCTCAAGCTGTCATTCTGTATAATGTCAAAACCAATGGAGTTGAGGTTGTCGTATGCGGAAGAGTTCATGTACTGGAGGGTACTCCCCCAAATGTTTGCATAATGCGTCCTGAGCGTGTCGTGAAATGGTATTCTTTCCTCAAGCTGGCGTGAAACGGCGGATATTCCATTGTTCAACTCTGTGTTCTCTTTGATGTTAAACCGGCAATCGCTCAAGTCTCGTTCAAGATTTTGCCGCATTTCCTTAAGCAGGCTGACCTCTTGAATCTCTGCTTTTCGTTCGGTATTCCAATTGTTCAATTGCAAGGCAATCAATATCCCGATGACGACCAGGACTATTTCACCAATGGCGTAAAGCATGTATTTCCTAACTCGATTTTCTTTTACCATGGCTTGACGGAAATGACGGAAGAATTTGATCATCGATAATCCAGATTAGAACCGGCTAAAACTATTCAATAAGAGATTTATCATTGCACTTATCATCTAAGAGGACCTCTAACGAAAGGATTTCATCCAATAGCCTACTGTAAAGTTCAACCTGACGCGTATTCACAGAAACGTATTCGAGCGCCTCTCGGAGAAGTCTTTCTCTCATCTCGGGCTTGAGCAATTCACCCTCGTCAATCTGAAAAGCTTTTTTTAAATCTTCATCCAAATCTGTAGAAAACCTTCCGTTGGATATAGAAGCCAGATTAGCACCATTTGCAAAATTGTCGGTGTGCTTAAAAGATAATTCCACGGCGTACTTTCCATTTACCATAATAATGCTCTTCAATTCTTCAACGCGATTAAAGTAATGGTTCAAGGCTTTTATCACCGACTTATCTGAAATAATATTCAAATTAGCCCCTGATTTCAGATCTTGATAAGCTGAATTATTTGGCTGGAAATCAGAGTATACAGCCTTCAATGAGCGTGAAATCAATTGACCAACTTCGACTTTTTTCGAATTCTCATCCAGCAATACTCTAACGGACTGATTGGAGGCTTCCAATCGTTCTTGCGCCAGGCCAAGCAGTGTGCTCATCTGTTCTTTATCCATCACCACATCTTCAGAAAGACGACAATAATACTCCTGCTCAAGTCTTTTTTGCTTTTGGTTCTCATTCCAGTTATTGATTTGCAAAGCGATAAGAATTCCAATAACTACCAGAATAATTTCACCGAGAGCGTATAGGAGGTACTTAGAGGCTCTGTTTTCGATAAGGAGTCTTTGGCGAATGCGGCGGAAGAATTTGATCATTTACTATTCAGGATTACACGATCGGTTTCACATATCATTTCTTCGACCAGCTTTAATAAGCCTTCTAATTTCATTAAATAATTTGTTAGCCCCCACGCTTGATTGTCCATTACGTTTTCGAATTGCACTTTTTTAAAAAGTGACGGGTTCTTTGACTGAAATTTTGACTTCCCATTTGATTTCATCAATCCGTAGTAGTCGATATTTTTCATGGATCCGTTTTCGGCAAGGTATGGGAGTGTAATCGTTTGGCTCATTTCGTCCATAGTGGCGTATGACTCTTTGAGGCCATTCGCGGCACTTACCCATTCAAAAATGAGAGAGCGCATCGATTCAGCACTTATCAAGCTGATCGTTCCCGATGCTATTGCTTCATCGATTACGGATTGACTAGGATTGAAATCATCATAATCGATGGAGAGGTAAATTAGGCTGTCTAAATTATGGTTTGCCAAAGTATTTTCAGGTTCCCTTATCAGCTCCATGATCTCATTAGTTGCTTCGAGCATGCCATGATGGGCTTCTATTATATTGATGAGGTTTGTTTTGTTCTTTTTAAACTCCTGGTTTAAATTTTTGAGAATGGCTATTTCTCTGGTTTTATTGTTTTCATTTTGATTCCAATTATTGATCTGTAGAGCGATTAAGATTCCGATGACCACTAGTATGATTTCGCCTATGGCATAAAGCAAGTACTTGTGTACTCTATTTTCTTTTATCATACGTTGGCGGATATGTCGGAAGAATTTGATCATTTTTCTAAAAGTGATTTTATAGACTCGAGGTAGTGTTTGAGCGCTTGGTAATTATTCAATTGACCGTTTGAATTAAAATAGATGTTGTCCATCAAATTCTCGAAACGAATATGGTCCAAACTTTCCAAGCTATTGTGTTCAGGAAAAGCACTGATGCCCAGTTTATCTTTATTCGGAGAGAATGCCACGTCCATCTTTCGCCAGTTGAGGTGTTCATAGAGAAAAGGCGTGAGGAAGTTGTCAATGTCAATACTACAGACATTTTCAGCATCTCTGACTTTATACTCTACCGTCGGAAAGCCATAAAGCAGGCCGCGCAAAGAGTCAGATGGAATGAGCGGAATCTTACCCGTATTCAGGCCTTCATTTAAAGTAGCCATGCTCAGATCGACTCTGTTTTTGGTCATGACAATGTAGACAAGACTGTCTAGTTCGCGGGCATTCAATAATGAACGGTCGGTATGAAACATCTTCAAGATGGCAAGCGCACTATTTAATTGACTTTTTTCCTTCAGTATCTGATTTTCAGTCGCAGCTATATTGATCTTTACTTCACTTAAGAGGCGCCTGGAGAATTCCTTCGATTCTTTCATTGCGATACGCTCTGTATTCCATGTATTGATCTGTAGTGCGAATAATATCCCAATGATGACAAGAACGATTTCGCCAATGGCGTAGAGCAGGTACTTCGAAACTCGATTTTCTTTAATCATTCGTTGGCGGATATGGCGGAAGAATTTTATCATGAATGGATATTCAGAATACACTGAGGTTTATACGATTGGTTGGAAAAGTACTGAAATCAAATAAATATGAAGCACAAAAAAAAGCCGATGACAAACATCGGCTCTTTGTTCTTTTAAATTTTGACTGCTGCTTAAAGCAAATCGTAGCGATCGAGCTCCATTACTTTTACCCATGCTTGCACGAAGTCATCCACCATTTTCTGATTGGCGTCAGAAGCAGCGTATACTTCGGCCAAGGCTCTGAGCTCAGAGTTGGATCCGAAAATGAGATCTACGCGCGTAGCGTTCCATTTGTCCTCGCCTGTTTTGCGGTCTTTAACCACAAACGTTTCTTTGGTTTCGGAGGTCGGCACCCACTTGTAGTCCATACTCAGCAGATTGACGAAATAGTCATTGCTCAACTGACCGGGCTTTTCTGTAAATACGCCGTATTCCGATCCATCGTAGTTGGCACCCAAGGCGCGCATCCCTCCTACCAAAACGGTCATCTCGGGTGCGGTCAATGTCATGAGCTGTGCTTTGTCGATCAAGAGCGCCTCGGGAGGAAGCGTGTATTGCGTTTTGGTGTAGTTTCTAAAACCATCGGCCATTGGTTCGAGCACTTCCACCGAAGATGGGTCAGTCTGCTCTTGTGTAGCGTCCATTCTACCGGGAGTAAAAGGAACCTTCACCTCGTAGCCCGCATCTTTTGCAGCTTTCTCAACCGCGGCAGATCCTCCAAGTACGATTAAATCGGCCATGGATACTTTCTTCTCCTTGTTTTTGCCGTTGAAGTCCGCTTGTATTTTCTCTAAAGCCGTCAAAACTTTGTTGAGTTGCTCGGGATTGTTCGACTCCCAGCTTCTCATTGGCTCCAATCGGATACGCGCCCCATTGGCGCCACCTTTCATGTCAGAACCTCGGAATGTCGCTGCCGAAGCCCAAGCGGTAGAAACCAACTCGCTCACGCTAAGACCTGAATTCAATATCTGCGATTTCAACGAACCGATATCCTTAGCATCAATTACTTTATGATCCAATGCGGGAACCGGGTCTTGCCATAAGAAATCTTCTTCGGGTACCTCAGGCCCGATCAATCGAGCCTTGGGCCCCATATCGCGGTGCGTTAACTTAAACCAAGCTTTGGCGAAAGCTTCTTCAAACGCTTCCGGATTGTCCAAGAATCGCTTAGAGATCTTTCGGTATTCGGGATCTTCGATCAGGGATAGATCGGTCGTCAGCATCGTCGGCCGATGCGTTTTGGTTGTGTCAAATGCATCGGGCACCATGACTTTAGGGTCTTTTGCGACCCACTGATGTGCTCCCGCAGGGCTCTTGGTCAGCTCCCACTCTTCGTTGAATAGTGCTTTGAAATATCCGTGACTCCATTGATCGGGAGTAGCTGTCCAAATTACCTCCAATCCAGAAGTTATGGCATCGGCGCCTTTACCCGATTTGTAAGTGCTGGTCCAGCCAAAACCTTGTTCTTCGATTGGAGCTCTTTCGGGCTCAGGACCTACGTTAGACGCAGGGCCTGCGCCGTGGGTTTTCCCCAGTGTGTGCCCTCCGGCAATGAGTGCCACGGTTTCTTCATCGTTCATCCCCATTCTGCCGAATGTCTCGCGAATATCGTGAGCCGCCAACTTGGGATCGGGATTTCCGTTGGGTCCTTCGGGGTTGACGTAGATCAATCCCATTTGCACTGCGGCTAGCGGTGACTCCAATTCGCGGTCTCCCGTGTAACGTTCATCTTCGAGCCATTTGGTTTCGGGACCCCAATATACATTGCTGCGGGGCTCCCAAACGTCCTCACGTCCGCCTGCAAAACCGAGCGTTTCAAAGCCCATAGACTCGAGAGCCACATTTCCCGTAAGGATGATCAAATCGGCCCAAGAAATCTGGCTTCCATACTTCTGCTTTATTGGCCAAAGTAATCTTCGTGCTTTGTCCAAGTTGGCATTATCGGGCCAACTGTTGAGGGGAGCAAAGCGTTGCTGACCTTCTCTCGATCCACCACGACCGTCGCCGGTGCGATACGTTCCCGCACTGTGCCATGCCATTCGGATGAAAAATCCGCCGTAGTGACCATAATCAGCCGGCCACCAGTCTTGGGAATTTGTCATCAGCTCCGTCAAATCTTTTTTCAAAGCTGCGTAATCCAAGCTGCTGAATTCTTCGCGATAATCGAAATCATCACCCATTGGGTTCGTCATTTCCGACTGCTGACGAAGTACACTTAAATCCAGTCGGTTGGGCCACCAATCTTGGTTGTCCTTGGCATCCCGGGGCGTCAATTGAGCGCGTACAGAGGTGTCATATTCGTCGTTTGTCGCGGACGGGTTGGAGGTACCATCATGCCCGAAAGGACATTTAGGCCCATCGTTTGCGCTATCTTGAGCGCCTAAGGACCAGGTCATTAGCAGTCCTATTGCCAGTAGTAAATTCTTCATGTTCTTCAATTGTTTATATGTGATTCTCTTGATGGATAGGGGTCAAAATTATAGGGTAAGGATCATCTACCAAAACTATACTATCAATGTATTTATAGATAAAACATATATCCGAGCTCCGTTCATTTCTTCAATCGGTTAATCGGGTTTTCTTAAATCTACAGAAAGTAAAATTCTGCTGGGTTCTAAATGGCGTTTCATGATCTCTGTTCAAGCATTCTGATTTCTCAAATTGAGGCTTAAAGACTTCTGCTAATTCGCTCGGGTCGTATTGCATCACTTCCAAGCCGCTGCATTTCAATGGCCCTCTTTTCGAAAAAGTACCAACGATCAAACTATCCGCCACGTGAGCATTCACGATCGAAAGATACGTTCGTATATCCTCGTCCTTGGTGAGGAAATGGAAAGCAGCACGATCATGCCACAGGTCGTATTTCCCCTCCGGTTCAAAATCGAGGATGTCGGTAGTTACATAATTCACTTGGTCGGCTCGATCGCCCAGTCTCTTCTGCACCTTCTCCAAAGCCTTTCCGGAAATATCCAGAACGGTGATGTTTTTAAAGCCTTCATCGAGCAAGTGGTCTACCAATCGACTGTCGCCGCCACCCACATCAATGATTCGTGCATTTTTGTCAATGCCCGAGGATTCTATCAGCTGAAGTGAAACATGTGGCGTTAGCTGTGTCCAACTTACCTGATCGGGCGATTTGGTATCGTAAACGTGCTCCCAATGTTTTTTTCGCAGGTCGTTCATTGCTTAAGTACACTTTGGTTCAGGGCTAGAAATCTCCCTTTTATAAAGGTAAGGGTGACAGATTGATTTATCCGTAATAGAAAAAGTTGCAACGCCCTAAAAGTGACTTCAGTCACATAGCAATAAACGTGTTAGAGAAATGACTATCCGGGAATGAGCTTAACAATTCAAGGTGAACCGGGGTGAACTTCTAATTACTTGCCGAACTTCGCTTTGTAATCTACCACCGCTTGACGAATGACCTCAAGAGCCGTCTCCCTTCCCTGAAACTCTTCTACAATCACCTCTTTGTGTTCTAGTTTTTTGTAATCCTCGAAAAAGCTGCGCAACTCGGTGGTGAGGTGAGGGGGCAAATCAGAAATGTCCTTCATGTGGTTTACGCTGATATCATTGGAAGCTACTGCAATAATTTTATCATCCATTTCGCCGACATCCAGCATCCGCATCACACCGAGAACGGTGGCTTCAACCAAGCACATCGGCACGATATCGATTTGAGAAATCACAAGTATATCAAGAGGATCATTGTCATCGCAGTAGGTTTGCGGAATGAAACCGTAATTGGCAGGATAATTAATGGAGGAATAGAGCACGCGGTCTAGCTTCAGCATCCCCGATTCTTTGTCGAGCTCATATTTGGCGCGGCAATTTTTGGGGATTTCAATAATTCCATTTACTTTTTCAGGGCAGTTCTCTCCGATGCTTACGTCGTGCCAAGGGTGGTTATTCATAATGTCTTCAATTTGGTTCAAGAGATTTTCGGTCATTTTCTATGCCAAATACATTCACAGGCATTCCCATAAATTGGGTTTGAAAGAACACTTTCATTCCATTTTTTAAAGCCACTTTGGAGGAATCCGTATTCTCCAAGTCAATAATAGAAATAAATCGAGGAGAATCGAGATGGCGCATGGCAAAGTCTTTCATGGTCATGGCAATTTCGGTGGCATATCCATTGCCCCAAAACTTCGGATTGACGGAATAGCCGATTTCAAATTCCGATTTTCCGTCCAATTCTCGTGGCAGTATACCTCCCATGGCTATGAGCTGTCCCGTAGATTTTAACTCCACTGCCAAATGTCCGAAACCATTGGTTGAATATCGCTCCGTTTGCATCGCAATCCATTGCTCGGCCAGCTCTTCCTTGCTCTTTTGGAGATCAAAATCGAAAAAATGAAGTCGATCGTTATCGACAAAGAACCCGGACCAAGCAGGGATATCTTGGGGATCGGCTCGGCGGTAGATCAAACGTTCGCTTTCCTGACGGGAATACGCCACAATCAGTGGGTCGTTCTCGATTTCGTACCAAACACATTTTTCAAATTTCGGATGCGATTTAAGTTTCGGATGGTCGAACTCCCCCATCTTTGTCATGCCTGTCTTCTTCATCACCTTCTCTGACTTTGTATTGCTCAAGGTGCAAGTAGAAATCACACGTTCCAGCCCTAATTGCTCAAAGGCAAACCGCAGGCATCTGCGCGCTCCTTCGGTGGCGTATCCCCTCCCCCAAGCCGATGGCTTCAGACGCCAGCCTACATCGGTGGCTGGACAAAAAGGCGCATCGTAGGTTTGATATGCCAGGCCGATAAATCCGATCAATTCACCCGTTCGGATGACCTCTGCCGCGAAATAGTTGTAGCCATGTCGATCGAAATGAGCGATAAGGCGGTCTATGAATTCAGCCGTTTCTTCTCGCGTAAGCGTGTTTGGGAAATGCTCCATTACAAGCGGATTGGCGTTGAGCGCTGTAAATTCATCGAGGTCATCATGATGCCAGTTGCGGAAGCCGAGTCTTTTTGAAGTGAAGAGGTAGTTTTTGTCCAATTGAATAAATGATTTGCTGCATGAAATGGTTCAGGTATCGATCGTAGCCTTCCTAAAAGGAACTTTTTGATTTGTTTATTGTGCGCTAATTTTCACTTTCATTCGGTAAAGATCACAGTCTTTTCCTCAAAAAATTCTTGATACTGACCTACTGAAGAATCAAAGCCGGCATTTTCACAGCTAAAAGCTTCATGGTTGAAGCTCGATATTTTACTCCCGCAGTGTCCAAATCAGTTCTTTTGCTTTTGTTGCTCTAGTTTTTGCCGGTAGCTTTTTTCCAATACATTGGCAAAAGCAGCCTTATCATCCCGCAATAATTCCATGCCCCCTTCATTTTGGATCGTTGGGTGACTATCTCTTAAATGTTTGTCGCTCCAATTGGCAAGTTCGACAATGACGGGAGTCAGAGCGATGCCTTTCTCGGTCAACAAATACAGGTTGGTTTTTTTGTTGTTTGCCAATTTGTTCTTGGTAACAATACCTACTTCTTCAAGTAACTTCAATTTGACCGAGAGTATATTGGTTGCAATCGACTCTTCACTTTCCGTGAAGTCTTTGAAAGTTTCCTTTCCTTCCATCAACATCTGTTTAACAATCACCAACATCCATTTATCGCCCACTACATCCAGGGCTGAGGTTACCGGGCAATTGCATCTGAACTCTTGTGGCATGTCCTTAGGTTTTAAAATACTTGCAAAATGCAATTAAACTTAAACAATACTTGCAAAAAGCAAGTTATTAATTATTTTTGCTTGCGAAACAAAAGTAATAATTCACAAGATATGAATAAAGCCATAACCGTTTTTACCGCCGTAGGACTCATGGTTTCTTGCAGTGTACCATCACAGGACACACCAAAAGAAGTTAAAACAGAAGATTCAAAAAAACAGAAATGAAGACAAAAGAAATCGTAGGTTCTTTCTTAGGGGCCGTAGCTCAGCAAGATGCTGAAACCATGCGCAAAATGGCCAATGCCAACTACATTCAGCACAACCCTTTTATTCCAACAGGATTGGAGCCATTCATCGGCATGCTACCGGTTTTAAAGGAAAACGGCACCTATGCTGAAAACGTGCGAATGTT
>DATFKV010000405.1:0-4826 GCA_035268465.1 Cryomorphaceae bacterium
ATTTCTAGCTTGGCAAATTTTAGTAAGAGTTGTTTTTGACCAACGGTAGGAAAAAAAACGGTGGCTTTTTCATTGGGAGATTCTCCTTCGATATTTACCACTTTACCTTTTCCAAACTTAGCGTGAGCTACTTTTGTTCCCACTACCACCGACCCCGGAGGCAGAGTAGACCCTGAACTTGTGGTGGTTTGGCTCACTTTCTTGAGATTTCGCGGTACAGATGGCGCGGGTGCTTGGGGTTTGGCCTCGGTCTTTCGTTTTAGGTTTTTCCTTTTAGCAAACGAGTTACCTCCCGTTGATCCGAACCCCCCCCAGGGTGTTTCATCAAAAGATGAAGGTGCTTTACGATCATCGGTCTCAGGAAGAAGAACGAATTGAGTGTCAATTTCTTCGATGAAACGGCTGGGTTCGCAATAATTAAGACTGCCGTATCGGTATCGACTCATGGCATAAGTCAGCGTTACTTTGACTTCAGCTCTCGTCAATGCCACGTAAAATAGTCTTCTTTCCTCTTCCAACTCACTTCGCTCATTCAGCGAAAGCTGTGATGGGAAAAGATTCTCTTCCAACCCGACAATGTATACATAGGGAAATTCCAATCCCTTGGATGCGTGGATGGTCATTAAGCTCACCTTGTCATTATCGTCGTCGTTTTGGTCGGCATCGGTCAGCAGCGCTACGTCCAACAGGAAGTCGCTCAACGTGGGTTTTTCTCCTTCAAATTCAGGGCGGTCGCTCTCGGTAAACTCTTTGATACCATTGAGCAACTCTTGAATGTTTTCAAATCGGCTCAAGCCTTCCGGTGATTTGTCGGCGTAAAGCTCACGCAAAAGGCCGGTGCTTTTAGCGATGTGCTCTGCCAGCGATGCTGCATCTTCCGACTGGAGCTGAGCGGCAAAACTCTTGATCATGGTGGTAAAGTTGGCGAGCTTGGACTTGGTACCCGCATTCACATCCAAGTGATCGCGCGAGGTGGTGATGACCTCCCACATGCTTTTGTCCAGTTCGTTGGCTTTGATGGTAATCTTCTCAAGTGTTGTTTTTCCTATCCCTCTCGCCGGATAGTTGATTACTCGCTTTAGGGACTCCTCGTCATTCGGGTTAGCCGTAAGGCGGTAATAAGCCAAAAGATCTTTGATCTCTTTTCTTTGGTAAAACGATTGACCACCATATATGCGGTAGGGAATATTCAATTTTCTCAGAGCCTCCTCCATGGAGCGGCTTTGAGAGTTGGTCCTATATAATATGGCAAAGCTCTTGTTGTCTACTCGAGCGTTGTTCTTGTCCTGAAATATATCGTTGGCTACAAATAGACCCTCTTCATTGTCAGAAAGGTTGCGCACCACTCGGATAATCTCACCATCATCATTTGAAGTCCATACTTCTTTTTTAATCTGGTCTCGGTTTTTGCCGATTACGCTGTTCGCAGCTCCTACGATTTTCTTTGTAGAACGGTAGTTCTGTTCTAGCTTATAAAGTCCGTAATCGGGGTAATCTTTTTTGAAGTTTAAAATATTTTGAATGTTGGCTCCTCGAAAGCCGTAGATGCTTTGCGCATCATCTCCCACCACACAAAGGTTTTCGTTAAGGGCAGCGAGTTTTTTTACAATGAGGTATTGACTGAAGTTGGTATCCTGGTACTCGTCCACCAAGAGGTATCTGAATTTGTGTTGATACTTATGAAGCACTTCAGGAAAATCTCGAAGGAGTACATTGGTTTTGTACAACAGATCGTCAAAGTCCATGGCGGCAGATTTGAACAGCCGTTTATTGTATTCGAAATAGATATCCACCAATTTAGGCCTTCCACCCATTTCGTCGTCGCTCATTATTTCGGCATGCTCGCGATAAGCTTTGGGCGAAATGAGGTTGTTTTTTGCCGCTGATATGCGGTTTTGAACATAGTTGGCTTTGTAGAGCTTGTCATCCAATCCCATTTCTTTGACAATACTCTTTAATAGGTTACGACTATCTTGAGTATCGTAGATCGAAAAGTTGGAGGGGTAATTCAGTTTGTCAGATTCAACCCGGAGTATTCTGGCGAAGATACTGTGAAATGTTCCCATCCATATGTTTCGTGCTTCACTAGAGCCAATAATGGCGGCAATCCTCTCCTTCATCTCTTTGGCTGCCTTATTGGTAAAGGTCAGTGACAAGATTTGGAATGGATCAACTCCTTTGTTAATGAGGTGTGCAATCCTATAGGTTAGGACTCGTGTTTTTCCCGATCCTGCTCCCGCGATAACCATTGATGGTCCTTCCGTATTGATTACGGCATCTTTCTGTGCCGTGTTTAGAGAATCCAAATATTCCATTAGTGCAAAAGTACTGTTTCGATTTTGATCCCCATCTTTGTATCGAAAATCCTTGTAAACAAAGGTGAAATAAGTCCCGGGAGAAGAGGTTTGAAAGCACCTGAAAGTAATTTCTGAAAAACACTTAAAAAACTCTCGAAACCTCTGTTGTATAATTGATTTATTCTTGTACATTTGCAGCCCCAATTATGCTAGGGGTTAAGCGCATTGCGCCGAAAAACACTGATTAAGAGCAAGTTTAAGATATGCCAACGATACAGCAGCTTATACGAAAAGGAAGAGTAACTAAAGTTAAGACGAGCAAGTCAGCCGCTTTAGCATCATGTCCGCAACGCCGAGGTGTGTGTGTGCGTGTTTACACCACTACACCAAAGAAGCCAAACTCGGCCATGAGAAAAGTAGCGCGTGTGCGACTAACCAATGGTAGAGAGGTGAATGCCTACATCGGAGGTGAAGGACACAACTTGCAAGAGCACAGTATTGTGTTGGTGCGCGGAGGAAGAGTAAAAGATCTTCCCGGTGTGCGTTACCACATTGTGCGTGGAGCACTTGACACTGCCGGTGTTGATGGTCGTACGCAACGTCGCTCTAAATACGGAACAAAAAGACCTAAGAAATAAGGGAATCTGAGTCATGAGAAGAAAGACAGCAAAGAAACGCATCACTCTCCCCGACCCGAAGTTTAACGAGGTGTTGGTGACTAAGTTCGTGAACAACATGATGTACGCGGGCAAGAAAAATACGGCTTACGCTATTTTCTATGACGCGATGGAAATCGTTGACGAAAAAAGTGGTGAAGAAGGCGCATTGGAAGTATGGAAAAAAGCCTTGACCAATGTTACTCCCGCAGTAGAGGTTAAAAGCCGTCGTGTTGGTGGAGCTACGTTCCAGATTCCCCAGCCCATCAGAGACAGCCGTAAGCTATCTATGGCAATGAAGTGGTTGATCAGTTATTCTCGAAAGAGAAATGAAAAAACCATGAGCGAGCGAATGGCATACGAGATTTTGGCTGCTGCCAAAGAAGAAGGTGCTGCTTTTAAGAAGAAAGAAGATACACATAGAATGGCTGAGGCAAACCGTGCCTTCTCTCATTTTAGGTTCTAAGAATATTTATCAGACAGTTTAATTTAGTATACAATGTCTAAAAGAGATTTAACGTTCACAAGAAACATCGGTATCGCTGCCCACATTGATGCGGGTAAGACTACAACGACCGAACGTATTTTGTATTACGGTGGGGTGAGCCATAAAATTGGTGAGGTGCATGATGGCGCAGCAACGATGGACTGGATGGAGCAAGAGCAAGAGCGTGGGATCACAATCACCTCTGCTGCTACTACACTTAAATGGCAACACCGAGGTCAGGAATATCACGTAAACATTATTGACACACCGGGTCACGTTGACTTCACGGTTGAAGTAAACAGGTCTCTGCGTGTTCTTGATGGTTTGGTGTTCTTGTTCAGTGCAGTTGATGGTGTAGAGCCTCAGTCTGAAACAAACTGGCGTTTAGCAAACAACTACAAAGTTCCACGTATCGGTTTCGTTAACAAAATGGACCGACAAGGTGCTGATTTCTTGAACGTATGTCAGCAGGTTAGAGATATGTTGGGTAGTCACGCCCTTCCTCTTCAGATTCCAATCGGGTCTGAGGATAACTTCAAGGGTGTGGTTGATTTGATCAACTTCCGTGGAATAGTTTGGAATGAGGATGACATGGGTATGACTTTCGAAGAGATTGATATCCCTGCCGAACTTATTGACGAGGCAAAAGAGCACAGAGAAAAGCTTCTCGAAGCCGTTGCTGAATTCGATGATACATTAATGGAAAAGTACTTCGAGGATTCGGAGTCACTTACAGAAAAAGAAATACTTGCCGCACTTCGTGAAGCCACTATCGCCAATAAGGTAGTGCCGATGATGTGTGGTTCTGCATTTAAGAATAAAGGAGTGCAAGCTATGTTGGGTATGGTTATGGAAATTCTTCCTGCACCTACCGACATTGAAGCGATTGATGGAACCAATCCTGATACAGGTGAGCCTGAGTCCAGACAGCCTTCTTATGATGAGCCTTTCTCAGCTTTGGCATTTAAAATTGCTACCGACCCATTTGTCGGACGCCTTTGTTTTACCAGAGCATACTCGGGAACTTTGCCATCCGGTTCTTATGTGTTGAACACAAGAACAGGTAAAAAAGAACGTATTTCGAGAATATTCCAAATGCACTCCAACAAACAGAATCAAATTGATACGTTGGGAGCAGGTGACATCGGAGCATTGGTTGGGTTTAAAGACATCAAAACAGGAGATACGCTCTGCAATGAGAAGCATCCGATTGTTCTGGAGTCTATGGACTTTCCGGATCCTGTTATCGGTTTGGCAATCGAGCCTAAAACGCAGTCCGATGTTGATAAGCTTGGTGTCGCTCTCGGAAAGCTAACCGAAGAAGATCCAACATTCACGGTGAAAACCGACGAAGACTCAGGACAAACCGTTATTAGCGGTATGGGT
>DATFKV010000406.1:0-2281 GCA_035268465.1 Cryomorphaceae bacterium
CATCCCCGATACTTTCAGAAGACTTGGGATCAAGATAGAGCTAAAAGGAGACGATCTCTACATTCCCGCACAAGACCATTATGAAATAGACACCTACATCGATGGATCGATTATGACCGTGTCAGATCATCCTTGGCCCGGGTTTACGCCTGATTTGTTGAGCATTGTATTAGTGGTAGCCACTCAAGCCAAAGGCTCGGTATTGGTTCATCAAAAAATGTTTGAGAGCCGCTTGTTTTTCGTAGATAAACTCATCGACATGGGAGCGCAAATTATTCTTTGCGACCCTCACCGTGCAACGGTAATCGGAATGGACAAGCAGGTAAGTCTTCGGGGTATTTCGATGACTTCTCCCGACATTCGTGCAGGCGTGTCACTATTGATTGCAGCCCTTAGCGCGGAAGGAAAGAGCACCATTCACAACATTGAACAAATTGACCGCGGATACCAAAACATTGATACCAGACTTCAAGCTTTAGGTGCAAATATCAAGCGCATTTCGTAATTTGGTACGTGTTTTGACTAAACAGACAAAAACAATCATCATGAAATTTTTGACAACGAGTATAGCAATTCTAGCATTGGCGGTACTTACGGCGTTCGGCCTAAGCTCCAATACCGAAGAGAAAAACCCACCCGTAGAGCAATCAGGGGAAGTCGGACTTAACATCGGCGACGTCGCGCCTGAATTGTCCTTTGAAAGTCCCGATGGGAAAACATTGAGCCTTTCAGATCTCAGAGGCCAAGTGGTTCTGATCGACTTCTGGGCTTCATGGTGTGGTCCTTGCCGAAGAGAAAACCCAAATGTGGTGAGTGCTTACAATAAGTACAGCAAGGCAAAGTTCAAAGACGCCAAAGGGTTTGAGATTTTCAGCGTGAGCCTCGACAAGGCCAAAGACAAATGGGTGGCTGCCATTGAGCAGGACAACCTCGATTGGAAATACCACGTAAGCGATTTAGGCGGCTGGAGTTCCAAGCCGGCACAGATTTACAATGTGCGCAGCATTCCTCAAAGCATCCTGATTAATGAAGATGGTGTTATTCTAGCGAAAAATCTCAGAGGCCAATATCTTCATATGGCATTGGATGAATTGGTAGAGAGCTTCTAATACTACCTTCTTAAGAAAATTGAAAGCGCTTGTCAGA
Source organism: Cryomorphaceae bacterium (assembly GCA_035268465.1). Taxonomy (GTDB): domain Bacteria; phylum Bacteroidota; class Bacteroidia; order Flavobacteriales_D; family Cryomorphaceae; genus JAKVAV01. The sequence goes on from DATFKV010000406.1 coordinate 1,147, forward strand.
AATGGTAAGCGCTTTTTTTTGTCCCTGCGTGGATCCTACTCATTCTTCTACTGCTGAACAAAAAAACATCATACCTTTCATTGTCCTAGTCTCATTTATAATAGCCACCGCATCGCCCTATCCTTTTGGTTGGTTACATTATGCCGTCACGGCGATGCTCGCGGTGCCTTATTCCTGTCCCGTGAAGACACTTTTCGCCGATTGGTGAGAAAAATACAATTCGGGAACGGTCTGAAAGCAAAAGAAAAAGTAGCCGAAATGTATCATTGGGCGGGAGATTACGACAGAGCATAAGTCAAAGAGATGAAAGGTTTTGCCGAAAAGGACAAAGAGTACCACCTCTAGGATAAAAAAAATCAGGCCTTGAGTCGTAAAACTAAGGCCTGGTAAAGGGAAATGGTTGTTTCTGAAATTATTCGTAAAGTACCAGAAAGGTTATGGAGGTACTTTGGATGTTATACTCATCTGCGAGTGTAGTCATGGAATCATCCGTGTAAATTTCTACAGGCCATTCTTCTATAAAAGTATCAAAATAGAGAGAAAAGCTCGCTTCCAATAGGTTTGTATTTTCACCCTCAATGTATTGGATCACTTCTACCCAACTTGATTCGGCACCACCCGGTGTTTCAAGCACTAAGTACTCACCCGATGCCAAATAACCTCTGACTTGAAAATCTTCCGTACAAACGCTAAAATTTAAGCTATCGGAATTCAATGAAGCCAATCCCAGACCTGAAATAAAGTCCGTGCTTTCCGCTCCGGGATTGGTAGCGATCAATTCACTACAGCCCCAAGTCCCCGGATTAAATCCAGTCATTTCTACTTGGGTAAAAGTAATCTCGTTTATGCCATCGTTGTAGGTCATGTAGGTGTTGACTATTTCGCCCTCACAGAGAGAAATCGAATTGGCATCGTAAACGTTGTTTTCAACGATATCATACACTACGGTGTAGTCGTTGCTCTGCGTAAAGTCATCAGGGCTTGTTGCGGTTAAACTCAGGCTACCCGCTGACATACATGGCAAAGCCAAAGACCAGGAACCTGCTTCATCGGTGGTGAGGTAACCATTATGGTTCGAGGCGGAATTGGAGTAGACCACCACGCTACCCGGAACGGTGTTTCCATCACAATCGAC
>DATFKV010000407.1:0-2605 GCA_035268465.1 Cryomorphaceae bacterium
TTAAAAAAGAGATTCTCTGTGAGCAAGCTCAGTACCACGTGTGGAATCTCTCCATTCTCAACTTTTACATCGGGCTCAATTCCTCTCCCGTCCATTACGACTCTACCACTTTTCGTCTCAAACCTTTTCAGGAGGGAGTCCGGCACTTCTTCTACCTTACCATCCTCGGTTTTGTGAGAATAGTCCAATTTCTGGATGCAACGACCACTGGGAATGTAGTATTTTGCCACCGTTAATTTTAACTTGCTGTTGTACTGCAAATCTTTTGTTTGTTGAACGAGGCCTTTTCCAAAAGTGGTATTTCCTACGACCACTCCACGGTCCAAATCTTGAATACTTCCCGAAACAATTTCAGAAGCCGAAGCACTTCCTTGGTCTACCAGAATCACCAACGGTATCTCCAGATCCAATGGCTCATTCAGCGCGACATGGGTTCTGTCCCATTCAGAAATCTTTCCCTTTGTACGAACAACTTCTTGTCCCTTCGGAACGAAAAAATTGACAATGTTAATCGCTTCTCGCAAGAGTCCACCTCCATTTCCGCGCAGATCAAAAATGAGTTTTTCCATGCCATGTTCGTTTTTGAGTTCCACAAAAGCAGCCCGCACTTCTTTGCTGGCAGTTTGGGTAAAGCTGTTGAGGCTGATGTAGCCAACTTTGTCATCGAGCATGCCGTAATAAGGAACATCCGGAATCTTAATCTCTTCCCGAGTAATTTCCACCTCATTGATCATATCGAAGCGCTCATAGGTCACCGTTAGCCCGGTTCCCGACTGTCCTTTTAGTAAGGAACTGATCTCTTCTTGATCTTTGTCTTCGATGGTCACTCCGTCTATCATCAAGATCTTATCTCCGGCACGTAATCCCGATTTCTGAGCAGGAGAATTTTCATAAGGTTCAGAGATGTAAACGGAACCATCTATTGAGCGAATCAAACTCCCAATTCCGCCGTATTGACCGGTAGTCATAAAGCGGTAGTCCTCAATATTACTTTCTGTAATGTAGTTGGTATATGGGTCCAATGATTCCAGCATGGCGTCAATCCCCGTTTTCATCAAGTCACCCGGTTGGGTTTCATCCACGTAGTAGATATTCAACTCCTTATAAAGGGTGGCGAAAATTTCCAAGTTTTTTGAAACTTCAAAGAAATTATCACCGGGAGCTACGGCACGTATCCCTAAAAAACCAACAGCCAATATGGCTGTTCCCACAAATATTCTCTTTGCCTTCATCTTCATGTAAAACTGTATTGAGCACTAAATTTATAACAGAAATCTCTCCACCTTCTTGATTTGGCTTCAATTGGCAATTAAATCTTGTTAATCACTTCCGGCATCTGATTCACCAATCGGACAAAAGACGACTGAAGTTGTGAATAGTTTGATTTTGGTTGCCCGTTGTAAATAACGGCAATCAAAAGTCTTTTATTGGCTTTTGCCACTTCATTTTCAATCACTTTCTTATTTAGCCGTATGATTTCGCGCAACTGCCTCTTGAGTCGATTCCGATCGACTGCTTTTTTCACGCGCCTTTTCGGTACGACTACCAGAAACTTCAAAGGAGGCCAATCTTGTGTTTCTTGCCATAAAACCTTAACGCCCAATGACCCTGCCCGTAGATTTTTGCCCTTTTCAAAGAGCGCATCAATCTCGTATTTGGAACAAATCTTTTCAGCTTTTGAAAATCGGTAACTCATCTTAGGGCAATAATAAAAAAGGCAACCCAAAAGGTCGCCTTTTTCAATCATCTATATTGCTTAACTGCTATTTTGCTTTTTTAATGTAATGCTCAATGGCCATGGACATGGATGGAAAACCGGGGGCCGGGGCGTGCACATTCAATGTCAATCCGGCATCTTTAACCGCTTCAGCAGTTGTCGTCCCGAACGCCGCAATACGAGTTGCGTTTTGCTTGAAGTCGGGGAAGTTTTTTAGCAAAGATTCTATTCCTGAAGGACTGAAAAACACCAGCATGTCGTAGTTAACATCGGCGAGATCAGACAAATCGCTGCATACCGTCCTGTAAAACACGGACTTGGTATACTTGATGTTGAATTTGTCCAATAAATCGGTAATGTTGCGCTTGTGGATATCAGAGCATGGAAGCAAGAACTTCTCATTTTTGTGCTTCTTGATGACTTCCATCAAGTCTTCAAATTTTTGCTTGCCGTGGAAAATTTTCCTTTTACGGTATACCACATATTTTTGAAGATAGTAAGCCGTGGATTCAGACAAACAAAAGTATTTTAGAGACTCAGGCACGTTTACCCTGGTTTCTTCACACATTCTGAAGAAGTGATCAACAGCATTTCGGCTGGTCAAAATGATAGCCGAGTGCTCCAAGATGTTCACCCTTTGCTGGCGAAACTCCTTTGCGGGAACTCCTTCCACGTGGATAAATGGTCTGAAATCAATCTGAATCTTGTACTTGTCAGCCAATTCAAAATAAGGTGACTTATCAGAAGCCGGCTTGGGCTGAGAGATCAGAATTGATTTGACTTTTTCTGCCATATACATTCCAGTTTTAAACCCGAGGCGTGCTTAAGCAAAACTCTTTTTAAAGAGACTCAAAAACAGCACAAAGGGCAAAATTTCGAGGGTGCAAA
>DATFKV010000408.1:0-4757 GCA_035268465.1 Cryomorphaceae bacterium
TCCACTTGGTGGTATCTACGAGGCCGGTTCCGTTAAACTCATCACTCCATACGATCTCCCAGTTCTCACCCTCCATGTTTTGAGTGAGGGTCTCGGGTGTCTCTTCGTGCTTTCGCATGAGCGAAAAGTCTACTTCATGTATTTCCACTCCGTTCACCAGATGAAGGCGAATGTCGTGCTTGCCTGCTCTAAGCGGGCTGCCATCTCGCGAATACATCGATGGCTTCTTCGATTGCTCAAGACTTATATTGCCGGTGATGTTATAAGTTCGATCGTCTTTATTGTGAACGTAATCCTCAATCCACACCTGAGAGGAATCGGTCAGGCCCAATGCTTCGATTTCTATGCGGTACCTTCCGGAAATCGGAACGTCCACCGTGTACTCCAGCCAGCAATTTTCCAAACACGAATAATGCGATTCCACCGCCGATACCTCCCCTTCTGAGGCGCTGAAGTCAGCCAAAGAAATCGAAAACATATCCGTTTCTCCAATTTCTGCAACTGCTACCTCTGCCGTTTGTTCAGTCCTTTCATCAGTGGTGCACCCGGCAAATGCCGCTGTTGTTATAACGAGTGAGAATATGTAGCGATTGATTTTCATGGGTATCGATTCTTATTTTACGAGAATAACTTCGAGTTCTTCCAGCGACTTTCCTTTGGTCTCGGGCACCTTCCATATGATGAATGCCAGTCCTAAAACGGCAAAGAATCCATAGAGAAAGAAAGTCGTCGCACTGCCCAAGACTTCCAGTTCCCAGGGAAAGATGACTTGTACCAAAAAGCTGACGGCAGAATTGACCAATCCTACAAATGATATGGCCACACCGCGAATCCAATTCGGGAAGAGCTCGGAGAAGAGTACCCACATCACGGGTCCGATGGACACCGCAAAGGAGGCAACGAAGCCGAGAATTCCAATCAAGATTAAAACGGCATTCATATCTACCGCGGCCGTTAGAAATTGCGACTCGTACTTTTTGAACTCCAATTCGCCGATGGCCTCACTCATGTCTGATTTAAAGGAAAGGTCATCGGTGTATACATTTCCAATGTAGGGAGTGACCAATGTCTGATCGATCTCCTCAGAGAGTTTCTCAACCGATTCATTCGTCAGTTCGTAAGTGGCTGAGCTGAATCCATACGATAGGATAAATAAGCAAATTGCCATACCCGAAACACCGAATATCAAAAGTGGCTTACGGCCCAGTCTGTCAATAAGGGAGATGGCCAAAATGGTAAATGCCAAGTTGATAAGACCTACCAATATGGCTTGAGAGAATGATGCATCCGTTCCTATTCCCGACTGCTCGAATATCATAGGCGCGTAGAAGAAAACGGAATTGATACCGGTAATCTGTTGCAACACTCCGATGACCAAACCGATGGCCAGCACCAATCTGAGAGAAGGGTGAAATAGCCTCTTAAACGAGGTGACTTCTTCCTCGCCCTCTTCTTTTTTCTTTTTGATGCTATCTCTTACATCGTTGATTATTTTTTGTGCCTCTGACTCTTCCAAAGCTCGGCACATGATCTTCATGGCTTCGTCGTAATTGCCTTTCATGGCAAGCCATCTCGGACTTCTGGGTACCAGGAAGAGCGCGAAGAAATAGAGAATGGCGGGAACCGCTTCAAGACCGAGCATCCAACGCCAGTTGTATTCGTCAAATTTTAAATCCTGTGCCCATTGGGCCTCAGAATCGCCCAGTTGTAGAATCAGGTAATTGGTAAAAAACGCCACCGAAATACCCAGTACAATGTTGAGCTGATTGAAAGATACCATTCGACCTCGCATTTTAGGAGGCGACATCTCAGCGATATACATTGGCGCAATGATCAGGGAGATTCCCACACCTATACCTCCGAGCATACGTGCAGCAACCAAGAAGGTGAAGCTGGGAGCCAGAGCCGATGAAACGGCCGATACCGTGTACAATAGGGCTGCGATGGTCAAAACCTTCTTTCGACCTACGCGGTCGCTCCAAGGTCCTGCGACCATCATCGCCAGAGTGGCCGTTAAGGTAAGTGAGCCTACCGCCCAACCCAATTGGAGTTTGGTCAACTCAAATTCCAGCTCAATAAATTTGTTGACTCCTGATATGACGGAAGCGTCAAACCCCATCAGAAAGCCTCCGAGCGCCACGATCAGCGCTACCATTACTATAAACCTTGTCTTATTCATAATAATGCTGATTTGAAGCAGTACGGATTTTGAGTTTTAGAAGGTCTGACTCGCTTTTTCAGTTCGCTGAAAAGCAATTGGTTAATGGTCATGTTCGTCAATTAATAGGGAAAAAAAGTCCCGTGCGATCAGCACGGGACATCTTGGTTTTTTAGTTGTTTACTATGATTTTTCCGGTGTGATTTTGACCGGAAACATTGACATTGTACAGATAGATTCCATCTGCATAGCTGCCCGTGCTGATGTCCATGCGGAAAGTTCCGTTGGGCTGATTGTTAAGTGTCTTGTTTTCTATAACTCTACCCGTGATGTCAGTTAATGAAATATTCACATCACCTGAAGAGAGAAGGTTGTATTCCAATGTCACCACATCTGTTGCAGGATTCGGATAAGCCTTCAAATCTGAAACAAATTCGGTGTCCTCCGCCGATGTCAAACCGGGCACGGCGATATTGTCAAAATAGTACGTGTCGGTTGAAGACGCTCCCGGGTCGAATAGAATCACCAACTGCTCAATATCCGTAGAAGAAACCACGTCAGGAGCAATGGTAAATGTCAGTGTTTCCCAGCCTGATGAAACGGAAGTTTCAGCCACCATCTCTTGAATCAAGTCATTGGTTGATGTCTGGAGTGAAAGAATCACGGTGCTCGGTGCATTTGGGTCCCAAACGTCCATGGTGATTTGAGTGCTGTTGTCATTCAAAAGCAGAGCGCCATCCGTTCTCGCTATGATATTGTCATCATCTGCACCGCTGCGTGTATAAGTGCCGACGTATTCCGATGAATTAACCGTTTGATCGGGATTCAGAACGCGGCGCAAAGAAGCAGGGCTCGAAGCGGCAATGAAGTTGATGTTTTGCTGACATTCAAAATCATTTAAGATCGACTCATTGGTCGGCACCCCTTCACAAGGATCACTTGCCAGCTCAGGCGCATTCAGGTTGTCCCAATAATAGGTCGCCTCGGTGTTCGTGTTCGGGTTAAAAAGTAAAACGATTCGATCTACGTCAGTGTCGGGAACCGTAGGGTCAGGTTGGGTGTCAAAAGAAAAGGTTAGTGTTTCCCAAGCCTGGGCAACAGTGGTTTCGGTGAGGTACACCGAGTGACGACCGGTAGGAAAATTAGCCGGTAAGGCCGTAATGGAATTTTCCAAGGTAATCTGGATCGGAATACCCGCTTCCGGGCTCCAAACGTCTATGCTCATTTGCTTTGCTCCTGAAACATAGTCCGACAAATCGGCCATAAGTCCGTCCAAAATGATCACGTCGAAAAGTTCAGCAGGATTCCTGGTATAGGTGGCTGCCACCAAGCTGGTATTTGCTCCTGACTGATCCGGGTTCAGACCATAAGGAATGAAGGTTCCGTTGATGAACCCATAAGTCCCTTTTCGGGTGTCTTGGAAATTGTCCCAAGTAATTTGGGCTTGTGCACACAGACCCAGGCCTAGTGCAAGAAGAAAGGTAGAGTAAATTTTTTTCATCTTTTTTGGTTTAAGTGGTTTGAATTATTTATTTGAATTATTGATAAACACGCACATAATCAACTTCCATCGTTTGAGGAAATTGAGTAGAAGCATCCGGAGCACCGGGAAGGTTTCCGCCGACTGCTATGTTTAGTATGATGTGAAAGTCTTGATCAAAAGGCCACGTAGTCGGAAGTACGGTGGAGCGCGTAACGGGCTCACCAATATCATTCCCGTCTACTTGAAAGAGAATGCAGTCTTCCGTCCAAATCGTGGAGTAGACGTGAAAGCCATCGGCGAAATCAACCGGATCATACTGAGGAGGATCCGAACCCTCCACAAGCACACTATCCGTATAGTATTGAGAGTAATACCGCCAAAAATCGTGTCCGTAGTGAATCGTGCCGAGTATTTCTTCCGTATTGCTCCCTATACTCTCCATGATGTCTATTTCTCCACTCGCAGGCCATATGCCATACACGGTATCGGTGGGCAACATCCAGATGGCCGGCCAAATTCCCTGACCTCTCGGTATTTTGGCCCTCACATCTACACGTCCGTAAGTGAAATCAACTTTGTTTTTGGTCACTAGCCTCGCCGAGGTATACTGCTTCCCTTGGTAAAAGGGAATCTCCCTTTTCGCGGTAATGATCAAATTGCCGTCTTCTATCCGGGCATTTTCTTCTCGCATGGTATAGTACTGAAGCTCGTTGTTTCCCCAACCACAGAGCGTTCCGCCAACCGTATCCAGTTGGCATCCGTCCGCAGTATCGTAACCCCAGTACTGGGTGTTAATGACATCGGCCTCAAATTCATCTGCCCAAGTCAAGCTCATGTTTTCCTTTGACGGGAATTGACATCCGGCGATTTCCTCAACAGGCTTGGTGCAAGATGTGGCAAGCAAAACTGCCGGTAACGCAAAATATGTCGCTTTGATTAATCTCATACTTTTTGTTCTCGATTTAAGGAGGTTGTATACAATACACAAACTTAAACTAGTACGGCTCTTTTGTCATCTTTTGTCGTACATCTTGCATACATCTAAAATTTCAACTTACTCAACAAGACTACATCAATATGAAATAAAAACAGGACAATAGGAGTAAAAGGTATTGA
>DATFKV010000409.1:0-10431 GCA_035268465.1 Cryomorphaceae bacterium
CGAGTTCGACACGCTGCATGCCCTCAGCCAAAAAAAATCCTCCGAGGAGAAGCCAAATTACATTACTGGTCCAAGTGCTCACATAGCGCTCGGCATCCATCGGTACTTCCAGAAAGTAGTCGGAGCCTAAGACGAAGACCAAATAGGCAATGATGAATATGCCTACGGCAAAAGGCGGGATGGCCTCAGTGAGCCAGAGTCCTACGGCTAAAATGAGCAGAAAGAGCACATAATTCACCTCAGGTGCCGCATCCGGTATTTCAATGAAATAGGTTAAAGCGAAAGCGATGAGTACGTTACCAATGAAGGTAGACGTATTAAAAACGTAGTGAAACGCTCTTTTACGGTAGTGACGAAATGCGGCCCTTCTCGAGTCGTACGTTGCCATTTCTTAGGGAGTTACTTCAGTTTTTTCGCCTACCAAAGCGTATTGAACCAAGTTGGCCCCCATTTGCAAGGCTTCCTGCCGAATGGCTTCCGGATCGTTGTGAACGGCGGGGTCTTCCCAGCCATCGCCAAGGTCGGACTCAACGCTGTAAAAGAGAATCAATCGGCCTTCGTGAAAAATTCCGTACCCGCGAGGGGCCGCGCCATCGTGCTCGTGTACTTTTGGTAAGCCATTGTCAAAGCTGTATTTCTGATGGTAAACGGGATGGTCAAAGGGAATCTCCACCAGTTCCTTTTCAGGAAAAACTTGTTCAAGTTGATTGCGAACGAAGGCATCCATCCCGTAATTATCATCGATGTGCAAAAAGCCTCCTCCAAGCAAATACAGCCGTAGATTTTCTCGGTCGTTGCTATTGAAAACCACATTTCCGTGCCCCGTCATGTGCACAAAAGGGTAGTTGAACAGATCGGGACTTCCCACTTCGACGTATTTGGTTTCACCGATGCTCATGTTCAGTTGCTCGCGGCAAAATTCGGCTAAGTTCGGCACGGAAGTCGGATTGGAATACCAATCACCGCCACCACGGTACTGCAAAACAGCCAGTGAAAAAGAGCCGTCTTGAGCGACAACGGAACTTGAAATCAATACGAATAGGAAGAGAAGTTTTTTCATGCTTTTCAAATATAAACTTAACGCAAAGACATTTGAAGCATTGCCACGGCTAAAATTCCGGCTGTTTCGGTTCGCAATCGATTTTCGTTGAGAATTACGCCTTTGAAGCCCTTCTTTTCGGCGAGTTCAACCTCCTCCAAAGTGAAGTCACCTTCGGGGCCGATCAAGATAAGTGATTCAGAACCTTCGGGGTTTACCCCAACGGTGGCGCGCATCTTATCATCGATGCAATGGGCAATCAAACCATTTTTGTGTTCTGAAATGAGAAGCTCCTCAAAACCTGTAGTCGGGTGAAGTCTCGGAATAAATGCCCTTTGGGATTGCTTAGCAGCGTTGAGAATGATTTTCTCCGACCGCTCTTCTTTTATTCTCGTTCTTTCCGTTCGTCGAGAAATCAGCGGAATGATCTCGCTGACACCCAATTCGGTGGCTTTTTCTAAAAACCATTCAAAGCGGCTTAGGTTTTTGGTAGGCGAAATGGCTACCGTCACATGGTGAAGTGGTTTTGGAAATCCTTTCTTTTCCAAGACATTCACCTTGACATCTTGTTTCGAAATTTGGCTTATTTCAGCGGTGTATTGCACCCCTCCTCCATCTCCTATGAAAATGGTATCGCCTTCTTTCAGCCGAAGAACTCTTGCAGCATGTTTGCTTTCCTCAGGGTTGAGAGTACCTATTTTCGGATCGAATTGTGGGTCGAGGAAGAAGTGCATTTTTTTTGGAAAAAGAAACCCCATGGATATCCACGGGGTTTCAATTGATTTATCGTTGAGCTTAGGCGTTCTCTTTTACTTGAGGTGCGGCTTGGCGAATTTCTTCACTAACCCCTGACTCAAATTTTTTGAAGTTGTCTACGAATTTACCCGCAAGCACATTGGCTTTTTGGTCGTAAGCATCCTTATCTGCCCAAGTATTTCTGGGATTCAGAATTTCCGTAGGAACGTTCGGGCATTCATTTGGAATCGCCAAACCGAATATTTCGTGATTGTGGTAGTCCACATCATCCAGGTGGCCATCCAAAGCTGCGTGAATCATAGCTCTGGTGTACTTGAGCTTGATTCGGCTTCCCGTCCCGTAGGCACCGCCCGACCATCCGGTATTGATCAACCAAACGTTGGCTCCGCTCTTCTCCATCTTATTGGCCAGCATTTCTGCGTACACGCCCGGGTGAAGCGGCATAAACGGCGCTCCGAAGCAAGCTGAAAATGCTCCGACCGGTTCGGTGATCCCTTCCTCGGTACCTGCCACCTTTGCGGTGTAACCCGAAATGAAGTGGTAAGATGCCTGAGCGGGAGTTAATTTGCTGATCGGAGGCAACACTCCGAAAGCATCCGCGGTCAAAAAGAAAACATTTTTTGGAACTCCGCCTCTCGATGGACTTACTGCGTTTTCAATGTGGTGAATGGGGTAACTTACTCGGGTGTTTTCGGTTTTAGTGGCGTCTGTATAATCGGGTTCGGAACTGCCTTCTTTGAAAACGATATTTTCCAAAATAGCACCGAACTTGATGGCTCGATAGATTTCAGGCTCTTGCTCTTCGGTAAGATCAATCGTTTTGGCGTAGCAGCCACCTTCAAAATTAAAGACACTATCATCTGACCATCCGTGTTCATCATCTCCGATCAAACCTCTGTCCGGATCCGATGAAAGCGTTGTTTTCCCCGTACCCGATAATCCGAAGAAGATAGCGGTGTCACCATCTTTCCCAACATTAGCAGAACAGTGCATGGCCAACACATCTTTTTGATGGGGAAGGATAAAGTTCAAAATGCTGAACATTCCTTTTTTGATTTCACCGGTATATCCGGTACCACCGACAATTGCCATTTTTCGGGTGAAGTTGATGATGGCAAAGTTGTTCTGACGTGTACCGTCAATTTCAGGTACAGCCATGAAGTTCGGAGCGCATACAATATTCCATTCGGGGTCGTTTTTGTCGATTTCCTCATTGGTCAATCGCAAGAACATGTTGTCTACGAACATATTGCTCCAAGGCAATTCCGTCACCACTCTCACCGGAACGCGGTAGTCGGGGTGGTCGCAAATAGCGGCATCTTTCACATACACTTCTCTGCCCGTAAGGTAGGCGCACATTCTGTCGTAAAGCTTGTCAAAAGCATCAGAATCGAATTTCTTGTTGATGTCTCCCCACCACACTGCATCACGGGTGATATCGTCTTCTACAATAAATCGGTCTTTGGGCGATCGACCCGTAAAATCTCCCGTATCAATGGCTAAGGCTCCTGTGTTTGAAAGTGATCCAAGGCCGAGTACCAAGGTTTCTTCAACCAATTCGGCTGGTGTTAAGTTCCAAAATGCGGTTCCCACATTTTCAAGACCTAAATAAGAAAGGTCATGTTTTTCCGGAATTCTTCCGTAATTATTCATAGTTAATGGTTTAATTCTTCAGTTGGTGTTTCGGAACAAAGATAAAGTTTTGAGGCCATAAACGGCAACGAGCGAAGCTGACTTTTGGCAGGTTTAACCGTGTAAAAGTTTATTCCGGTGACCGCGATGACTCAGTCACGAAGGTTTTGTCTTGACAAGGTGTCTTTTCGCTGTAGCGCTTTAAAGCCTAAGAGCACCCAACCCAAAATGAGGAGAAGACCACCGATAGGGGTAATGGGCCCCAAAAAGGATTTCCAAGAGTCTATTCCCAAAAGGTGTCGTGTGTTCAATAGATAAATGGAGATGCTGAAGAAAACTATTCCACCCGTGAAGAGAAAAGTGATAATCTTGAGGCTTTTTCTGCCAAGCAATTGATTCCCTGAAGACCCCAAAATGATGAGCGCCAAAGAATGCCATGCTTGGTAGCGAACTCCGGTTTTGAAACTGTCAAGCTGTTCGGGTGAGAGTAGGGCCTCCAAAGCGTGTGCGCCTAATGCACCGAGGATGACTGCCATTGCCATGGAAAAAGCACCAATGGCAATTATTGATCTGTGATTCGTATTCATTCGCCAAAAATAGTCAAGAACAAAAAAAGGCGACCCTCTCGGATCGCCTTTCCCGTTTCATAGTGTCGGGAATTAATTATTTTTCAATTTCTCCATTTCTTGATTGAAGGTTTCCTTGAATTGCTCGTAGTCGTAATCGATTTTCAATCTTTCGTCTTGTGACAAGCGCTCATTCATGGCGCCGATCAAATCCTGTCCGCTTAATTCGATGGCTACGTAGTATTTATAGTTTCCGCTGTCGCTAACTTTAACTGCCTTCTGACAAATGGTTTTGGTTCCCGTCAACTCTTGATCCAAAACCTCTCGAGTGAGCCCTTCGAAACGTTCTTCGACTTCCTCTCGGTTGTTGAATTCACGTGAGTTCACGTAGTTGTCGATGGTACCTTGAATGGTCGTGTTGATGGCTGAGGCCAAATCTGCACGAGCGTTGCTAAAAGCTTTCTTTTTGGCAGTAGCCTGATCCATACTTTCGCCTACTCCATTTGATCTGAAGAATTCGTCGTTACTGAAATATTCTTCACCGGCGCAGTATTCGTTTATCAGAACTTCTCCTGCGGGAGCGGCTACTTCTTTGTTTTTCTTACAAGCCGTGAAGGCTATTCCTACTGCCAAAAATAAAAAGGCAGTTTTTGCAATTCCGGTGCTTCGTGCAATTGTTTTCATAATGTCCGTGTTATGGTTGTGTTTATTCAGAAATTGTGCCAAATGGCTATTGTGTTTAAAATAAGTCGTTTGCGAGCTTTCTCATCAGCTCTGATTCTATGTTTTTCGTAAAATTTTGGTATGCTTTCAGTCCTGCTTTTTCAAAAGTCAGATCCACTCCTTTGATGTCGGTTTTCGAAATCTTGTAAACGCTTTCGTTTTTTTGAGCGTCGATCACATTGGCATCCAACTCCATTCTTACCGTTGCAAATCCTTGTGACTCTCCGGTCGATTTTGTGTCTGACTTTAGCTCAATAATCACATCAGCCTTTTTGCGATCCTCCGTAAAACGGACTCCTTTCCGGTTAAGTGAAGCAATGATTGCAGCACTAATCGGTTCCCCGCTCATGCGCTTTCCCAGATTCTTTTCGTCTCCATCGATGTGTACCAGCGGCGGTGAATAATCGATTGCTACCGATAACTTTTTCCCTCTTAGTGATTCGGTGAGTTTTCGCATAAAACGATCGCCCTGAAAAGGCTCGAAAAGTTGCTCCGTATGGATTTCCATCGAGAGCATATTGGGCTTGGTAGAGCGTTCGGCTTCTGAAATGGGTATCGTAATTCTGCCATCTACATTTGTGGAAAGTGAGCCCTTAATTCTGCCATACTGACCCTGGTATACGTAGTTGATCGGAACGCCCGAGAGGGGTTGACCCGTTTCAGAATCAGTCACGGATAATTCCGCTTCTGTTTGGTAGCTGTTTTGGAAAGTGAGATTCGGCTTATTGCTCAGTTCTAAAATCACTCCGTCCAGCAGAGATTTAAGTCCGGCAAATAGTTCATTGTCGAGGAGTATGGATTGGCCCCGAAAAGTCGCTTCGTTCTTCTCCCCCCAGAATTCTTCAATCGCTTGAAGACCTCTCAAGTAATAATCCACCGACTCGGAATAGCGTCCGTCCGTCTCTGCGGCTTGAGCTTTCGCCAAAAAATCCAAAGCCAAAGATTCTGCGGATTCCTTCTTTTGGCGTTGTTTTTCAGCGTAAGCGGATTTATCCAGGCGGTAGTAAACCCAATATGCATCGGCATCTTCATATTGCTCCACCAATTGGAAATCTTCCAAATCGAGATTGGTACTCGTTCGGATGGTTTCCCGAAACTCTTGCTCAAATTTGTATTCACGCTCCAAAGTGTAGAGCAGCGAGTTCGAATTGACATTCACTTTTATTTCCGAAGCCAAATCACTCAAGGCATTTTCTTTGGCCGCATTCCGAAAGTCGGTACCTGATGTTTTTTGCGCTACTCCGATACCCACGTAATAAGAATTGGTAATTGGTCTGCTTTGCACCCAACTGGGTGAAGGGGGGAAATCTTCAGATTTGGTAACGGTTTTTTGACTCGAACAAGAGTAAAAAACGGCCATGAGGAATAGCAAATAGCTCAAAACTCTCATTGACGCATGAGTTTGGTAAGTTCTGAAGCCAGATCTGAAGCAATATTGGAGTAGGCAGTATTTGCCAATTGATCTACTGTGCTCAAAGTTCTTTCTGCTCTTAGTAATCCCAGAAGACGATTTTTATCTGTTCGTGAGGTAAGTACGCCCTCGTCATTGGCAGGGAAGAGGTTTGTGACCTCTCCGTCATATGATGCATAGTAGACATCGTCAGCAATTTTTTTTTCGGCTATGTCTGAAAAGAGCACTTCACCGGTTTCCAATGAAATCGCCTTGTATTGAAAGGAGATGGACACCTCATTGGCATTGTAATACTCTTTGTAGGTCACCGGTTTGTACCGCGTTTGGTAGTAATGCTTGTCTTGCTCTTTGTTGTAAAGCTTTACTCTGTAACCTTCGTAGCCTTTTTTCTCCGAAACTTTCAATCGGCCTTGACGTTCGTCGTACGAAATAACAGTTCCGGTGATAATGGCCTTTGCTCCCAATAGATTCCCAACTTGCACAGCGGTGCCCTCATCCACAATACCGCTTAAACTCATCCGCTGCTCCTCGAGAATGAGTTCGAGGTTGTCGCGTTCTACAATCTTAAGAAACGGATCATTTATGGAAGAAAGTTCGGTGATGACGAATGCTGCCAGTCGGTCGTTGACGCCTTTGCGATTTGAGCTGTTTTTGAATTCACCAATTGCGACGGGAAATTTTCCGAGATCAAGGCACTCATCTCTCAATATAGCGGCGTCTTTGTAGTTGGGGTCTGCTCGGTATATTTCGTCAAATTCATAATACGCCAAGCGGTATCGGCCTGCGTCGAAATGCTGAACCGCCGCCAGGTAAAGTGGTTCGTTAACTGCAGTGTTTTTTAATGCCGACACATCTTTATAGCCCGGTTCTAGTTTTTCAATTTCTTTGAGTATGATCGTAGCCTGTTGAAATTTTTTATCGGCCATCAGTTCGTTGCTCTCATTGTAGAGCTCCTTGACGTAAGCCGACTTCACATCCTCATAATCATCTGAAATGTACCGAGGGTAGTTGAGCTCGATTCCCAGACGCTCTACCTTATCGTGATAGGCCATTGCTTCCAAGTAGGCGTAAACCGCTTCCTTGTTTTCACCCATAGCCTTTGTTTTGGTGAAATCATCTACCTTATCATTCAGCATTCGTTGGCCCATTTTGGTCAGGCCAATGCGAGCATCGATGTTGTTTCGATTTTTGAGAAGTGAATTGTAGTAAAAGAGAGCGGCATCGGAATAGAGGCCTGCCTCTTCGAGCTTCACGGCTTTTTTCGACAATGCTTTTGAGCCGTTACAACCGTAAAGGAAAAAAATCGAACCCAAGACAATGAAAAGAGCTTTCACTGCCTTGGATATCGGAAAAATTCTATTTGGATTCGATATACTCATTGAGTTCATCGATGGTCATTTCAAATTCAAAAGCGTCATTCACTTTCCAAAAGTTTTCTTGATCAGAACAGCGGTCATAAGCCATTTTTGCAAATTCCAGCTTATCGTCTTCGTATTCAAAAGCCTTCATGGCTGATTTAACTTGTTCAGCACTCATGCAGTTCGACTTCAAAATCTGTTTTGCTTGAGTCATTCGGCTATCCGAAAATGTTTTGGATTTCAAAGAGTTCATGGCTGAGTTGAAACCTGACTCGGTCATCGGAGCGCAATCATCTACGATTATTTCCTCGGTAGCTTCTTCTGCGGGTTCGGTCATAGAAGTAGAATGAGTCGAGGTTTGAGTAACCGATGTAGTAGTGGTGGTTTGAGTCATCCCGCCATCATTAATTCTCACCGATATTCCCGCAGATTGATCCCCCATTCCGATTTTGACATCAATGGATTCTCCGGGTTCACCGGCCGAACCCGTCGTAGTGGTCGTGGTCGTAGTGCTAACTTCAGACTCAGCTGGGGCGACTGCCGCAGGCTTATCGTAAACGACAGGGGCAGGCGCAGGCTTTGGAGCTTCTTTCTCTACCGAAGCCAGTGGCTGCGCTTCACCGAAAGGCCGGATGGCCCACTTGCCATTTTTCTTCATCATGATCTGCGCTTTTTGTTCCGTTCCCGGCTCCAAAATGAAGTTTTGTGAAACAGATCCCAAATCTTTGTCTTCGAATTGAACCAAGATTTTATGAAAATCACCTTTGAGGCCTTCCACGCGGACATTGCTTTGGGCAATATCGTTTTTGGCTTCTCCGTCAATACTGACGGAAAATTTCTCGCCGTTCTCTGAGAACAGAACCAAATTAGCGGTTCCTTGAGCTTGGCTGAAGAAAGGAATAAAGCACAAAATGAATAAAACTGAATGTAGACTTGTTTTCATGTTCGTTGATTTATCGTTACGAATTTAATTTTTTCAACACGGCTTTTGCAACCCGCGTGCCAAATGCTCCAATCAAGTTATGCAAGAGCTCTGTTGAAAAGAAGATACGCGAGAATTCACGCCGGGTTACCATAGAGTCCTAACTTCGTTTTTTGTTGAAATAAGAATAGTCCATATGCAAAATATTTTGATCCTCGGAGCGGGGAGATCAGCCGTTTCATTACTCGATTATTTGATCGAAAAGGCAGAAAATAACGAATGGAAATTGATCATAGCCGATGCCGATCCTAAAGCTGCAAAAATGCTACTTGGAGAGGCAGAAGCAGATTTGGTTCAGCTCGGTGCGAAAAATGATAGCCAACGTTTCGAATTGATTTCTAAAGCAGATTTGGTGATCAGCATGCTACCCGCTTTTCTGCATGTTTTGGTTGCAAAAGACTGCCTCAAGGCAGGAAAGAACTTGATAACACCAAGTTATGTCAGCAAAGAAATGCGTGAGATGGAGGATGAGGTTACGGCAAAGGGCCTGATTTTTTTAAACGAACTAGGTGTCGACCCGGGAATTGATCACATGTCGGCCATGAAACTACTTGACGAGAAAAGGGAGGAAGGTAACGAGATCACTTGTTTCGAAAGCTTTACCGGTGGTTTGGTAGCCCCTGAGAGTGATAATAATCCTTGGAATTACAAATTCACTTGGAATCCGCGCAACGTTGTTCTGGCGGGTCAAGGCGGTGCGGTTAAGTTCAAGCACAACGGACAGTTCAAATACATTCCCTATCAGCGCCTTTTTCGCCGAACGGAAATCATTGAGATTCCGGGCTACGGAAGATTTGAGGGATACGCCAATCGCGACTCCTTGAACTACCGAAAAACATATGGGTTGCAGGGTATTCCTACCATTTATCGAGGTACCCTTCGTCGGGTCGGCTTTGGCCGAGCTTGGAACATTTTTGTGCTAATGGGAATGACCGATGACTCCTACACGATGGAAGGAAGCGAAAACATGACGCATCGCGAATTCACAAATTCGTTTCTCGCTTTCAATCAGCACGACAGCGTTGAATTGAAGTTGATGCACTATATGAAGTTGGACCAAGACAGTGAGATCATTGATAAGTTAAAGTGGATCGGGATATTTGATGATGAACCGATAGGATTGAATGAGCCATCGACGCCGGCGCAAATCCTTCAGCGCATCCTCGAAAAGAAATGGACCCTCGCCCCCGGAGATAAGGACATGATCGTGATGTGGCATAAGCTCTGTTATAAAAAACCAGGAGAAGAAAAATCAAAAGAGATTAACTCAAGCTTGGTCGTTATCGGAGATGAGAGCCCCCGAACGGCGATGGCAAAAACGGTAGGTTTACCCGTCGCCATAGCTGCCCGTTTGGTTTTAAACGGAGAATTTGCTACTCCCGGAGTCCACATTCCCACTATTCCGGAATTGTACACACCCATTTTGGCCGAGCTTGAAGAGCACGGAATTGAATTTAACGAAAGGGAGATAGAAAACGACTAACTAGGGTAGCGCCACTGAAACAATCGGGCTCGGTTCCTCGGAGAGATTCGGGAATGTTAACGTCCCGTCCTGATTAGTAATTTCAAGATTGAAGTTGGCGTCGCCGTAAAATTGAGCGTAAATCACATCGCCCGATTCAACACCCAAGAGATCAAAAATTTGATCGCCATAGGTCAAATCAATTTCAGAAGTTGTGGAAGTGTAGTGTGCTTGGAAAAGGTAATTCTCAGTGCTTAAAAGTTCATCAGTTCCCCAAAAAACACGGTAACCTTTTTCTTGACCGGTTGGGGGAGGTGCCGGGCTCATCACCGCTGACATATCTAAATTCCAGATAGTGTCCTCCTCCATTTCAATGGTTTGCGTGGAAAAGGTCAGGTCGAGCTGAATGTCGTCAAACTGAGTAACGGGCAACTTCGTAATTACAAAAGTAGGTATAGTCTGAAACCCATCAAAAACGGGGAACTCAGGATTTACCGTACTG